>CAZTYT010000020.1:0-18160 GCA_964618245.1 uncultured Legionella sp.
TGCAAGATTGTTTTGATTATTTAGGACAAGAATGGGTAGCAAGACGTTTTACAGAAGCATTTGAGTAACTTATAAATAACACTAACGAAACCGTAGAATTTTAGCCTGATTGTTGCAATCAGGCTCGGCTTTATTTTTTTGCTAACTCTAGTAAGGCCTGTTGTAAAGGTTGATAGCTGCAATGTTCACTTTCACTGATTATTGTTGCTTTTGCTTTTTCTGAGAGAGAAATATTGTTTGATTTCACAGGTTTCTCATATTGAAAAACTGGCTCATCAACAGCAATTTTAATTGAAGATAATTGATATAAGCCTGCTTCTTTACGTAATTTATCGCGTAGCTCTGGTATCAGATAGCGTAATTGGGAAGCCCATGCTGCGTTCGTAGTAGTTAGAAGCAAACACCCTTTATTGAAACTTCCTACCTTGCACTCATTGGCTAACTCATTGGGAAGTAACTGAGTCAACTTTGTGGATAAGCTTTCTAATTGTACGGCTCGTTGACAAAGTTCAGCGAGTTGTTTATTTAAGCAACGATTAATTGAGCGCATAGTATTATCTTTGATGATAGGAACAGGTATAGAATAGCAAATTAACAAGAAATGCAATATTATATTTTTGCATATCCTTAACTGATTTATAACATAGGTGAGCTTTAATGATTGAAAATACGAATGATCCTAATATAGTGTATTTTACTCGTTTACATTGGATTATATTTTTATTGCCAGTAATGGCTTTAGCTGGGGCAATTGTATTTACTGCTTATATTCCCTCCCAATTATTTTATTTAGGATTGGGGTTGATAGCTTTTACGCTCATTTGGATTTTTATGACTTGGGTTACTTATTATTTTTCTTCATTAACCATTAAGAAGAATCAAGTGATTTTACGAACAGGGGTTATTGTAAGAGAAACTATTGATATTCCATTAAGTAAAATTGAAGCAATAGACATACGCCAATCCATTCTGGGTAGTATTTTTCGTTACGGTATGATTTGTATCACCGGAACAGGTGGCACACGAAGAACCATTAATTATATCCACAATCCGCTCACTTGTCGTCGCCATATCGAACAATTATTGGCTGATTTGCATAATAATTCAATGCGTTAGCCCAAGAGCCTCTGTCTTTTTTCACTTTTCCGAATCCCGTGGTTTGATCACGGGATCCAGTGGATGTGGGAAGCGATTGTATTGCTTTTCCAGATTGTCTTGATGACTATGGGCTAAGGTTCGACCTACATTACTCAGCGAACATTGAACTAACAGATTCTTCTACGTTGACACGTCTGATGGCTTGAGCCAACATTTCTGATAAGCTGACCACGCGTATTTTTTTGCAAGATTTTGCTTCTTCAGATAATGGAATCGTATCGGTTACAACAACTTCATCTAAACAAGAATTTTGGATGTTTTTAACTGCGGGACCAGATAAAACCGGATGGGTGATGTATGCTCTTACACTTTTGGCGCCACCTTTTTTAAGTTCATGGGCGGCCGAGCATAAAGTACCCGCGGTATCTACAATATCATCAATTATAATGCAATTTTTATTAGCGGGTTCACCAATAATGTGCATAACCTCTGACTTATTAGGACCACTTCTACGTTTATCGATAATTGCTAATTCTGCATCTTCAATACGTTTGGCTACCGCACGAGCTCTTACAACACCGCCCACATCAGGTGAAACCACCATAATGTTTTGCAGGTTTTGTTTAGTTAAATCTTCTAGTAATACGGGGGTCGAATAAACGTTATCGACAGGCATATAAAAGAAGCCTTGAATTTGATCAGCATGTAAATCGACAGTAAGTACTCGGCATATACCTACAGATGCCATCATATCCGCAACGATTTTAGCGGTAATTGGAACACGCGCAGAACGTACTCGTCGATCTTGTCGGGCATAGCCAAAGTAGGGAACTACCGCAGTAATACGAGCAGCAGAAGATCTTCTGAGCGCATCAGCCATAGTGAGTAATTCCATCAAATTATTATTTGATGGGGCACATGTGGATTGAATGATAAATACGTCTCTGCCACGTACGTTTTCAAGAATTTCAACCATGGTTTCGCCATCGCTGAATGTGCCGACGGTCGCTTGTCCTATAGACATTTGTAAGTGTGTAGAAATGCTTTGTGCTAGCTCCGGATTGGCATTACCGGCAAAAATCATCATTGTGGACATGTGTAAAAAGCCTTAGATTTAGGTTCATCATTTAACTTAAACACATAGCAGAAGACAGCCAAAAAGATATTATTATTATTTGAGCACCAGAATAAATGCATCCTTCTAGGGTATCTTCTGCTGTCTGTTTACTTGTGAATCAACAAGAAAGTGGCAGGGGTGCTAGGATTCGAACCTAGGTATGCAGGGATCAAAACCCTGTGCCTTACCACTTGGCGACACCCCTAAAAAATTGTAGATTCTTAAAAATCTTCCTTAAATTATAATAGCTTTCATCCTTGCGATGTGGTGCGTATTTTGCAGCGGATTTGTTGATATGTCAACTTTGATAGCAATATTTTTTATAAATTTTTACAATTTCGGCATAAGAAAAAAGCCCATTGGTTTTTTGTTATAAATTTGGTGTAATTTATGTCCTAAACCAATGGGGCTGCATTTTAGATTGACCAGTTCTTAATCGCCACTTTTACCATTACACCGTTGCCCTCCAGGCGAATGAGTCCAGGCAAATCTACACCTTTGACTGAAGTGTAATTACCAAAGGTGATGGTATATCCACTTTGCCTTAATTGATCCAAATGACCGTATTGATCATGGTGTTCACCACTGGCTTGGCCTGGGGCAGGTATACCACGGATCCAGTAATACAGGTTATTTACAGGTAAACTAATGCCTGTTTGTTGACGCAATAATTCACTAGCATTAGTCGAGGTAATTTTTTTTGCTCCATCTTGGAAAGTGATGGTTTTTCCTGTTTTGCTAATTAGGACAGTACCGCCACCTAAAGGTCCCATCAAGCGGATTTGGTAAGTTTCTGGGCCATGTTGCACCCAATTCATGGTCGCAGACCAACCTTTCGATTTATTTTTAGCCGACATTGCGCCCCGGATATCCCAGGAAGAAACAGTTTTTATTGCTTCCTTACGCTTTTCCACGGGAATTACTTTTTGTGGGGTTTGTACAGCACCAGGTTGTTGGGGCTCTATCATTCCAGGCACACCAGGTCGAGGAGGAGCACAAGCGGTTAATATGCAAATCGGTATGAAAATAAGACTTTTTAATTTATCCATGTTCACCTCAATTCCGTTATTGTAGTTTTTCCCTTAACAATACGCTAGACTGTTTGCTACATCAATCAGTCTTAACTAATATGAAATTAAAAGCAATCTATCCAGGAACATTCGATCCTGTGACCAACGGTCATGTGGATATTATAGAACGTGCTGCCAAAATTTTCCCGGAGCTTGTTGTCGCTGTTGCTAGTAATAAAACAAAACGTCCTCTTTTTTCACTTGAAAAAAGGATTCACCTTATCCAGGAAACAGTAGCGCATTTACCTGGGGTACAGGTATTAGGATTTGATAATTTATTAATAGATTTTATCCAGGAACAAAAAGCCCAAATTATTTTACGTGGCTTACGAGCTGTTTCTGATTTCGAGTATGAATTTCAATTAGCAGGGATGAATCGCAAGCTATATAAAGAAGTTGAAACACTCTTTTTAACCCCATCAGAGCATGTGATGTTTATTTCATCAACTTTGGTAAGAGAAATTGCTACTCTAAATGGCGATGTTTCTCAATTCGTTCCTGCCTGTGTAGTCAGAGAATTGACCAAGAGAACCCATGAGAATGGTTAATAACAGAAAGGTATGGCAACTGATCTTAGGAGCTATTTGTCTATTTTTTTCTTTTAATGGATGGCCAGCATCTTCTTCTAGCTTACCTCCGGGCTATGCAGTAGCGACTGCTAACCCTGAAGCCACCAATGCAGCCTTGGAAATTTTAGCTCAAGGAGGTAATGCGTTTGATGCTGCGGTAGCTGCTGCTGCGGTATTAGCGGTAGTAGAGCCCTATCACTCAGGCTTGGGTGGTGGTAGCTTTTGGTTGCTGCATTTAGAAAAAGAACATCAAAATATTTTTATTGATGCGCGTGAAACAGCACCATTATCAGCCACAAAAGATATGTTTATTGGCAGAGATGGGCGGGTTGTTTCGGATTGGTCATTAAATGGTGGACTAGCTGCTGCAATTCCTGGTCATCCTGCGGGATTGGTATATGTTGCTAAACATTATGGCCGTTTACCTTTACAAAAAACACTGGCACCTGCAATTAGGCTCGCTCGAGAAGGATTTTTGGTTGATAAACAATTTATCCGAAGCATGAAGATGAATGATCGTTTACAACAAATTAAAAAACATTCTGCAACAGCAGCTATTTTTTTAAAAAACGGAGAACCCTATAAGCTTGGTGAGCGTTTAATCCAAGCTGATTTGGCAAATACCTTAAATCTTATTGCTGAAAAAGGAGAGATAGGTTTTTATTCAGGGGAAATTGCCAAGCATTTGGTCAATGGGGTGAATGTTGCAGGTGGTCATTGGACACTTGCCGATTTGGCTCAGTATCAAGTGAAATTGCGAGCTCCTTTGATAGGAGCCTATCATAATATGTTGATTATTACGGCACCACCACCTTCTGCAGGGGGAGTGGCTTTATTAACCATGCTAAATATTCTTTCACATTACTCTTTGACTTCATTACCTAGAGTAAAATGGATTCATTATGTGGTCGAGGCAATGCGTTTGGCTTATTGGCAGCGCGAAGAGTTTTTAGGAGATCCTGATTTTGTAAAAGTTCCTGTAGAAAAATTGATTTCTGCAGAGAATGCAAAGCAATTGAATAGTTTGATTCCTGCTAATAAAGCGATTCCAAGTCAGGTATTACAAAAAAAAACAGATACCCCATCGGAGCACATTGGCAATACTACGCATATGTCCATTATGGATGCTGAAGGTAATCGCGTAGCAGCTACAATGACTATTAATTACTTATTCGGTTCTTGTGTTGTTGCTGAAGGGACTGGGGTTTTATTAAATGATGAAATGGATGATTTTACAGCCAAGGCAGGTGAGGAAAATGTTTTTGGACTCGTTGGATCAGATAAAAACACAATTGCTCCTGGAAAACGCCCAGTATCTACAATGACACCTACTTTTTTGGAGTCGCCTGGACGTGTTGCGATTTTAGGAACACCTGGAGGCAGTCGAATTGCGACGATGGTTTTACTGGCTACCTTGGTTTTTCATGATGATTTTGGGGCAATTAGCATGGTATCTGCCATGCGTTTTCATCATCAATTTTTACCTGATGTAGTGCAATTTGAACCAGATACTTTTTCGCCTAAACTTCAGGACGCTTTAAAAGCAATGGGGTATAAACTTATGCCACTTATCCAATATTATGGCGATATGCAAGCAATTACCTGGGATAAGGATACCAACGTACTCACTGCAGCATCAGATCCCAGGGGGATTGGTTTAGCCGCAACTGTGGTGCATAATGCCGGAGGGTATGGGATAAAATATTAGGCTTATCTCATAACCCCATATCAAGTATGGCCGTTTGTGTCATGTCCAGCATCGGAGCTTGTGCAGGATTTGCAGGGCAAGGGGGCAATACTAGCCCTCACCAATTAATTCTTTGATTGCTTGATAGGTTTTCTCAATCAATTCCCCTTTATTTTCCAGGCTGAATTGGGAAGTATCAATTGGCTTGCCTATATGGATTTCAGCTTCCTGATTAAGATGAATATTAAAAGAACGAGCAGGTAAAATATTATTGGCTCCCCGTATTCCAATAGGAATAATAATTGCTTGAGCTTGAATGGCAGTAATAAACGAACCTTTTTTAAAGGGGGATAGCTTACCATTTTTAGAGCGTGTTCCTTCAGGAGCAACCCAAAGGATGATACCACTTTCCATTAACTCTTTAGCGTGAGCCAAATCTTTCATGGCTTGATATCGGTTTTTACGATCAATAAATGGGAACTCCGAAGCAGTCATGGCCTGACCCATTAAAGGAATTCGGGATAGCTCTTTTTTAGCCAGCATACGAATTGAATGCTTGGGAAAAGCTTTAAAGCTAAGTGGAATATCATAAGCACTGGAGTGGTTGCACATAATAATTGTTGCTTTCCCTGGTGTGGGCTCCACGTGATTAGGATTAATAACTTTGTAGTTTACCTGAACACTCTGAAGTAATTGATCTACCCAATGATGTATGATTTTATCGGTCCATTCACGGGTAGGTTTACCAAAATAAGATTTAAAAATACAGCGCAGGCTATCCGTTGCCGTATAAAAAAATAGGGAACAAACAATCCAGGTTGTTCGTAGTTGATTTATTTTCATTCTGATAATTACAAATTAAGTTAGCTGTAAATATAGCCTAAGTTAATCAGATTGCCCATAGTTCAAGCTGAATGAGAATATGAGCTATCTAACAGGGGGCTTTCTTCAGGCTTTTAAATATGTGGCTCATAGTTGAGCATTCCATTGTTCACCTTAAATTTTGGCATTTTGGACAAAAGGCTGAGTTGCGACCTCCAATGATCATTGCCTCAATTAAATGTTCACATTGCAAACAAGGTTGGTCTTTGCGCCCATAAACTTTCAGTGAAATACTAAAATAACCGGGTTTACCATCAAAGGCGTAAAAATCACGTAAGGTAGTACCCCCACATTCTATGGCTTGTAGTAAGATAGCCTTAATGTGTTGTACCAACACGTTACTGGCAGATAAAGTCAGATTTTTAGCAGGCATGTTGGGATGAATTTTTGCTAAAAATAAGCTTTCCGTAGCATAAATATTACCAACGCCTACTACTACTTCATTGTCCATGATAAATGATTTAATTGCTTTATTTTTATTTTGGGCGCGACGATACAGGTAATCGCCATTAAACTCATCAGAAAGTGGTTCAGGGCCCAAATGGGCAAGTAATGGATGTTGATAGGGATTTTCTTCTATATACAGGAATAAACCAAAGCGGCGTGGATCACAAAGACGCAAGGCGGAGTTATTAGCTAATATCAGGCTAATATGGTCATGTTTCTCTGTCGGACTGTTCTGAGGCACAATACGCAAATGCCCTGACATCCCCAAATGGATTAACAGATAGCCCTGGGTAAGTTCAATGAGGATATATTTTGCTCGGCGTTTTATGCTGAGAATTTTTTTTCCAGTACAAAGCTCATGTATATTTTGTGGAACAGGAACTCTGAACCCATAGTGGCGGACATGAACTTTGTGAATAACTTGATTTTCTAAATGGGGTTCTATTCCCCGTTTGGTTGTTTCAACTTCGGGTAGTTCTGGCATTATTTTTTTTCATCATGTTCAATAATCCGTCCATGATCTTTTTTCTTGGTTGTCACTGTTTTCTTAAGGTCGGGAAACAAAAAATCTTTGGCTAGTAAACCAATAAAAAGGGCTATAGCTATACCTAGAAGGATAAAAGGTACTAGCGTCTCAAAAATTTTAGGTATCTGAAATTTATTGTTCATCGCTTCTTCCCGAATCCAATTTGTAGGCCTAATTATGTGCTACATCCTAAAATGTTGCAATCTAATCGCGAAAAATGTGTTATTCTTAATACAGCAGTGTTTTATTTCTAGGGGCTGCAAGCTTAAGGAAAAGCATGTTGAACCGATGTATTGTGGAGATTAATTATGCTTTTTGGTTATTTAAACCTATCTTTTTGGGGATATGTCCTTGCTGTTTTTATTTTAACGCAAATCACAATCGCTTCAGTAACTCTTTATTTACATCGGTATCAAACTCATAGGGCTTTAACCCTGCATCCAATAATTAGCCACTTTTTTCGTTTTTGGTTATGGATGACAACGGGAATGGTTACAGCAGATTGGGTTGCTATTCATCGCAAACACCATGCGACTACAGATATGGAAGGTGACCCGCATAGCCCAGTGGTATTAGGCATTAAAAAAGTCTTTTGGGAAGGAGCAGAGTTGTATCGTATGGCGAGGAAGGACCGGGAAATGGTTGCAAAATACTCGCATGGCACTCCAACTGACTGGATTGAGAAAAATATTTACTCCCGTCATCCCGATAAAGGAATTCTTTTAATGTTCTTACTGGATCTTTTTTTATTCGGAATCCCAGGAATTACAGTTTGGGCTATTCAAATGATGTGGATTCCTCTATTTGCGGCAGGTGTAATTAATGGAATTGGCCATTACTGGGGCTATCGAAATTTCGAATGTCGCGATGCAGCGACGAACATTATTCCCTGGGGCTTTTGGATCGGGGGTGAAGAACTACATAATAATCATCACACCTTTGCTTCTTCCGCCAAATTTTCTGTAAAGTGGTGGGAATTTGATATTGGCTGGATGTACATTCGCATTCTTTCTTTTTTGGGTTTAGCAAAAGTCAAAAAATTACCTCCTAAGTTAGCGATTGATGAAGGAAAATTAACCGTTGATTTGGATACAGTAAAAGCGGTGATTGGTAATCGTTTTCAAGTCATGTCCAATTATTATAAAACTGTAATGAAGCCTATTTTGCAACAGGAAAAAAATAAAAGTGTCCAAGGTCAGGAACATAAAAAATTATTTGCTCGGGCAGGCAGCTTATTGCGTCGGGAAGATTTTCTATTAACAACTAAAGGCAAGCTTCGTTTATCAGCTTTGTTAGAGGCTCGTGAACAATTACGCACAGTATATGCTTATAAGCAATCTTTACAGAGTGTTTGGTTAAAAGCGGCTACTACTCAAAAAGAGTTAGTTGAGTCTTTACAACAATGGTGTCGTCAAGCTGAAGAATCAGGACTTGAAGTGCTAAAACAATTCGCTCAGCAATTAAAAGGATATGTTCCGGTTTATCAGAATTAACCCGGGTAGTTAGTATGGTTTTTGATTTTTTAAAACCATATTTCTTGTTTTTGCTTTTAGTTCTTCTATATTAATATTTTAATAATAATAACAGGGAGTTGTTATGGCAAAAGGGGTGGCAATAGTTACTGGTGGGACTGGTGGCATTGGTTCGGCAATTTGTCAGCGGTTAGCTGCTGATTTTCAAGTGGTGGCTTGCTATTTTAAGCATGGAAATCATGAAGAAGCCAAACAATGGCAAGCAGAGCAAAAGAAACTCGGTTTTGATATCGATATTGTCTACGGTGATGTGGCAAAATTTGAAGATTGTGAAAAATTAACCGCTTTAATTTTAGAGCGTTATAACCATATTGATGTATTAATCAATAATGCAGGAGTAACTCAGGACTGCAGCTTACGAAAAATGTCTCCTGAACAATGGCACCAGGTTCTTGATGCCAACTTAACCAGCGTTTTTAATATGACGCGTAATGTTATTCCTCATATGCTAGATAAAGGATATGGCCGAGTTATCAGTATTTCTTCTATTAATGGGCGTAAAGGCCAATTTGGCCAATGCAACTATGCTTCTACAAAATCTGCTTTATTTGGTTTTACCAAAAGTTTGGCTTTAGAAGTTGCCGGAAAAGGGGTTACTGTAAATACTATTTCCCCTGGATATATCGAAACACCTATGTTATCTGCCCTTAAAAAAGAAATATTGGATGCTATTATTGCTAATATTCCAGTTGGGCGCTTGGGAACACCAAAAGAAATTGCAGATGCAGTTGCTTTTTTAGCTGCTCCTGGAAGTAGTTTTATTACGGGTGCCAATTTAGACATAAATGGTGGTCAATACATGTAAATAAAAAATACACTCCTGGAAGTTGTGAGTTTCAGGAGTTGTGTCTATGCTTACAATGAGTTAATCAAAAAAGAGACACTTATGCATAATCATAATATTGTATTAATCACTGGGGGTACTGGGGATATAGGTACTGCAATTGCCAAACAGCTTAATGCATCTGCAAACCATGTTATTGCGCTTGATTTAGCTTCTGCTGAACAAGGCAAGGCCTGGGAAAGGGAAATGCATGAAGAAGGTTATCAGAATGTACTGTTTCGCCATATGGATGTTACTGATTATGACCAATGCGAACAAGTTGTTTACTCAATAATTAAGGAATTTGGCAATATTGATGTGCTGATTAATAACGCAGGAATTACCCGTGACGCCGTATTTTCAAAAATGACCAAAAAGCAATGGGATGAAGTACTTCGGGTTAATTTGGATGGAATGTTTAACGTCACCCGGCAAGTTGTTGAGAACATGAAAGAGCATCAGTTTGGAAGAATTGTCAATGTTTCTTCAGTCAATGCCCAAAAAGGGCAGTTTTCTCAAGCCAATTATGCTGCATCCAAAGCAGGTGTGTATGGTTTTACCAAAAGTATTGCTCAAGAATTAATGAGTAAAAATATTACTGTAAATAGCTTATCACCCGGTTATGTTGATACACGCTTAATGCAAGGTATTCGCCCTGATATTTTGGCGACAATCATTGATCAAATTCCTGCAAAACGATTAGCAAGACCAGATGAAATTGCTTGGGCGGTAGAGTTTTTAGTCAGTGAGAAGAGTCAATACATTACTGGCGCTAATTTAAGTATAAATGGCGGTTTACACATGTATTAGAATAGCTATTGGGTTGTAAACCCTGAATAGAACAAGGTAGGTTGGGTTGATCCCAACCTTTTTATTGTAGCACTATCTCTCTGAGAAGCTTATGACTCGATTAATAAAAAAATACAAGAACCGCAGGCTTTATGATACCGAAACAAGTCAATACATTACCCTGGATGAATTACAACAATATGTAGTTGATGGAGTTGAGTTTAAAGTAGAAGACTCCCTTACTGGAAAAGATTTAACTAACTCTATTTTGCTGCAAATTATTGTCGAAATGGAAGCAGGCGCCTCTCAATTTTTGTCAGCTGCAATTTTGCGGCAAATTATTTGTCTTGCCAGACATCCCATGCACTCTTCTTTAAAAACCATGATGGAACAATTGTTTCAAATCATGGAAAAACCTTTACAAACTAATCCTTATGCCCAGGCCACAGAAAACTGGAATCAGCAAATGCAAAAAATGATGCAGCAATGGCAGTCTTTTTTTAAGCCTAAATAGCCGATTTTTTTATGGTGCAATGCAAAAAAATATTATTAACACATTGACAAATTAGCTTTTAATGTACTAATATTATATTGTGCAGTGCAACAAAGTGGAGAAATATTATGAACCAACCTAATTTTGAAAAATGGAGTGAAGTGGCTAGAAAATTACAAGAGCCTTTTCAAGCCATTGCTGAATTGAATGTAAAAACTCTGCAAGGAATTAATTTTATTAAACCAGAAGAGTTAGCAAATATCAAAAAGCCTGAAGAATTGTTAGAAAAACAAGTTACTTTGGCTGTTGAAAATGGTCATAAAGCATTGGATTACATGCAAAAATCTTTTCAAATAGTTGAAAAAGCAATGCTTGGCCTAGTCGATGATGCGAAACGTTCTTCAGTAGGACATAGATAATTTATAAAAAAGTGGCGGGTTTTACCCGTCACTGCGTTTCAGTAGTGTTGGGTCAAACCCGTGCCTATGCTTTAAACTTGAAAGCGTTTATTTTTGAGGTATGTCATCTTCTTTAGCAAGCAATTCTTGTGGGAAATTCTTGCATTCGCTATTTATCTCTTTTAACATCATCTGGTATTTAAATTTAATCAATGCTCGGAAATTATCGCCATTATTGAGTCCTTTCTTGGACCATGAATAGGGATGGGTTAATAACTGTAGTTTTTTTATTTCTTGAGTAAATTGTTCCATCGGATTGCCATATTTCCAACGATGTTCAGAGTCAGAAAAATAATACTTGCTTAACTGTTGAGGCCGAAGGTGAGGCTCATAGAGGTGAAAGTACTTTTCATCATAGGCATTAATCAGTTTGTTAATTCGAATGCCGGCTTTTAAAAACTTTAAAGCGGGTCGATGAAAGGAAAAACGATCAATCGGTAATTCAAGCCCATTTTGCAGGAAATTGACTTCACTTTTGATAAACTCTTCCATTGGAATAGCTTTATTCATGCCGGAGGTATTGAGATGTAAGCCAATTTTATGGCCCATGGCATGGATTTTTTTGATTAATCTCATGTTCTTAAAAGAAAATGGATTATAACTGTAATTTCTGGTTTGGAAAAAATAACTGGTATTAATTCCTAGAACTTCATGCTCAATACGCGCCATGGCATAGGCCTTTTCTACTGAAAACTCGATGTCATGTCTTAAAATCAGAAAGCGGTCACTGGTTTCTTTAACTTCTGCAAAATCAAGCAAAGGCAGGGTTTGGGTAAGCATCCTTATTAGTTCAACGTAGAATTTGTAGGAAAATTCATTCATCCACTATCCCTAAAAATTTTGTAATCGTTTATACAAAAAGTGAACGATTACAAATCCTTTACTTATTGAAAGTATAGATCAAATTTCAAGAGGAGTATTAAGGCTTGGGAGAATTGCAGAAACTGTAGCTCCAGGAGTAAAAATTTCTGAAGTCAACAGGGATGAGTTACAGGCGTTAGCAACTTCGCCTAAGCAAATGCTGCCGTCATTTTTTCGAATCTGCAAAATGTTGCTAACATCAAAAACCGCCAAAGCCCTGTGGGTATGATAGGAAGAAAAGGCTTTTTTAGTTTCCGGCAAGACGATACAATGCTTATAGATGAACAGGATAATATGGGAGCTGCTCCACAGTCCCGATAATAATTATCCTTGTATGTTTCGTAATAGCGTGAACTTGGTTTTCTGTACATAAGAGTACATCTCTTGCCTCTTGAGAGAGGTTTTGTTGGGTAAGTGTTGCTTTCGCGAGGATTCGTGGATATAGAAATCATTTATTCCAACAAGCCTTCGGGAGACTAGGAGATCTTATATTAACGTTATTAACCGCAAACAATTACCTCAGTACAGGGGCATTGAGTGATTATTTTTCGTTATTTGGCAAAAGAAGTTTTTGTCACTTTAATTTCATTGACATCCATATTGGTATTAATTTTTTTAAGTAATCAGTTAATTCAATATTTAAATCGGGCTGCTTCAGGTACCATTCCTGGGGTAATTATTATGAAATTAATGATGCTTGAACTGCCCACTTTACTCAGTTTGCTTATTCCTTTAGGTTTTTATATTGCCATGTTAATTGCTTATGGGCGCTTATATGCCGAAAGTGAAATGACGGTATTGCAAGCGTGTGGTTATGGTCCTGCGCAATTATTAAAGCACAGTTTTATTATGGCAACTGTTGTTGCTATTGTTGTTGCCGTGGTAATGATTTGGGCTACACCCTATATTTATGTGGCGCGCGCAAAATTATTACGGACTACAGGTATACAAACCTTGGTACAAACAATCATGCCTGGACGTTTTCATGCCATTCATGGAGGGCAAGAGGTTTTTTATGTACAATCTATGAGTCGAGATCATACTAAGGCAGAACAGGTTTTTTTAGCCAAGCGTAATAAAGAGAATGTTAAAAAATACTGGGACATTTTATGGGCTGAGAAAGCTTTCGCAGAAACCGATGCAAAAACAGGAGAAGACTACATTATCCTCCAGGATGGGAGAGAGTATCAAGGCACTCCAGGGAAAGCCGATTATCAAATTGCTGAGTTTGGGACTTATAAAGCCCGCTTACCGCACCCTGTAGTAAAAATAGGGGATGATACCCGTACTTTTAGTACGGCCAGCTTATTGCCATTGAATAACCCAGATCGCGGCAAGGCTGCTGAACTGCAATGGCGCTTATCAGTACCAATCATGGTATTTACCTTAACACTAATTGCTGTACCGTTAAGCCGAATTAGTCCGCGCTCCGGTAAATATGCCAAATTATTTCCCGCAATTATTATTTACATTTTATATGCGAATTTGATGTTTATTGGCCGAAATGCAGTGGTATCAGGAACAATTCCCCAGTGGATTGGATTATGGTGGATTCACCTTCTGGTCGCAGCCCTAGGCGTATTTTTAATCTGGCGCAATCAGGTGAAGTTAGCATGAAGATATTAGATCGGTATATCGCCAAAACCGTGTTAAGCGCGATAGGTTTAGTGACCTTAATGCTAGTTGGCTTGCAAATTTTTATTTTATTTGTTGATCAGCTCAATGATTTGGGGCGTGCTGATTATGGCATTATGCAAGCAGCAACCTTTGTGTTATTGCAAATGCCGTATCAAGTTTATTTATTTTTCCCTATGGCGAGTTTATTAGGCTGTTTGATTGGTTTGGGGATAATGGCTAATCATAGCGAGCTAGTAGTTATGCGCTCCTCCGGGATGTCGATTATGCAAATCACCAAGGCGGTGTTAAAAGCAGCGTTACTCCTGATTGTTTTAGTGACTGCACTAGGCGAGTCAGTTATTCCTTATTTATCCCATTATGCGAATGATTATAAAACTTCCGCAGTCAGTGGGGGCCAGACTTTAAGAACCTCAAAAGGTTTTTGGCTGCGTGATAAAAATGATTTCATTGCAATCGGATCCGTACTTCCGGGAAATAGGTTAAAAAATATTTATCAATTCCATTTTGATGAGCAACATCATTTAAAAACAGCGCGCTTGATAGAACGTGCCCAATATACCCCTCAAGGCTGGATTGCCTATGGTGTGCATCAAACGGAATTTAAAGAAAACCATACCCAAGTCCAAACCGTGGAAACCATGCCTTGGGATGTGCTAATCCGCCCTAAAGTGTTGAGCATTAGCAGTATTGAACCTGACGAAATGACGCTGCGTGAATTAAATCGCTATATCCGCGAGCAAAAGCGTAATCATCAAAACGTACATAATTATCAATTTGCTTTTTTACAACGATTGATTCAACCAGTAACGACTATGGTGATGATGGTATTGGCGATCCCATTTATTTTTGGCCCCTTGCGTTCTTCGACAATGGGCTCAAAGTTATTAGTGGGCGCGGGAGTTGGTTTTGGCTTTCACATCTTAAGCCGTTTTTTTGGCCCAGTCAGTACGGTATTTCAGCTGCCACCAGAATTGGCAGCTTTAGGTCCCACGTTTATTTTTGCTTTTTTAGGGCTTTATTTGATGCGAAGAGTGCGATAGTTACCCTAGTTAGGGTTTACACTCAGGATGAGCATCTAAAATAAGAGCCGCTCCTTTTTCAGCAATCATCGTTGTGGGTGTATTCGTATTACCGCTTGGAATGGTGGGCATAATGGATGCGTCAATAACCCGCAAATTTTCTACTCCATACACTTTTAGTTGGTCTGGGCTCACTACAGCCATAGGATCAGTGCCCATTTTGCAAGTGCCTACCGGATGATAAATAGTCTGTGCCTGCTGGCGAATGTAATTTCGAATGGCCTCATCAGTTTGTACTGTCTCTCCGGGTTCAAATTCTTTTAAAAAATAAGGCGCAAAAGCTGGTTGTGACAAGACATGACGTGCTTTTTTAAATCCTCGAACCAGGGTTTCCAAATCGTTATCATGAGCCAGGTAATTAGGATCAATGAGAGGCTTGTCGAGAGGGTTGTTACTGCGCAAGGTAATTCGGCCTCTGCTTAGAGGGTGTAATAGGCAAGTCATCAAAATATAACCATAATGGGTAAACACAGGTTTTAAGGAGCGAGCGCTATTGGTATACATGGAGGCTGCAAAATGCCATTGCACATCGGGAGTTTTTAAAGAGGGCTCAGTTTTTATAAAACCATTTGCTTGAGTGTAATTGCTAGTTAACTCGCCTTCATGTTTCCATAAATATTGACCGGCTGCTTGAAGCAATCGCCAGAAGGCACTTGGCTTAAAACTTAACGAAGTATGGGTTTTATCCAAGCAAGTGAGATGGATGTCCAGATGATCCTGGAGATTTTCCCCGACTCCTGGTAACTCATGGATAAGAGGAATGCCATGTTTTTCTATTTCTGTACGAGGGCCAATCCCGGAGAGCAATAACAATTGAGGTGAGCCAATACTACCAGCGGACAAAATCACTTCTTTGGCTGAAATATCATAGGAGTTACCATGCCTAAGATAGCGTACGCCATTTGCGTGTTTTCCTTCAAAGAGAATTTTAGTTGCCTGGGCCCGGGTAATGATGGTCAGGTTTTTTCTTTTTTTGATTGGTCGCAAATAACCTTGAGCATTGCTCCAACGCCGTCCATCTTTTTGGGTCACATCAAAATAGCCAATGCCTTCGTGAAATTCAGTATTAAAATCAGTAATGACAGGATAGCCTGCTTGTTGTCCAGCAGCAATAAAGGCCTGCATTAAAGGATTAATGTATTTGGGATGACACACATTTAATGGCCCATGAATACCATGAGCAGGGCTTGTGCCTGATTCAAAATGTTCTAACTTTTTGAAAAAAGGAAGAAGTTCTTGATAGCTCCATCCTTTGTTACCTAAAGCAGCCCATTCATCATAATCCTTAGGATTGCCGCGAATATAACACATGGCATTAATGGATGAACTGCCGCCGAGTGTTTTTCCTCTTGGCCAATACATTTCTCGGTGAGCGCAGTGAGATTGGGGTGTGGTCCAAAAGTGCCAATTTAATTGTTTACTACGTAATACCATCATAATACCCATGGGGATATGAATGAACGGATTACTATCGGGGGGACCTGCTTCGAGTAAACACACCTGATGGGCTGGATCAGCTGAAAGGCGATTGGCGAGCACACATCCAGCTGAACCCCCACCTATAATGACATAGTCATAAACCTTCATTACTGATCCTGTTACGGTACTTAATTGGCCCCTTTATCCAGAGCAAAATTGGCCGTAAAATTGATGGTAGCCACCCAATTGGGGGTGTTAACCCTGTTGCCGTTGCCTGAATTGAAGGTGGAAAGGTATCTAAAGTCAACACCCAGGGTGGTAAAGTCATCCACATAGCTGCTAATTCCTACAATCCCTTGACCTGCAAATCCGCTGTTAGAGAAACCTTTGCTTACCACTATTGGTGTGTAACCATCTGCGAAAAATTTATTATTTTGCACTTGACCATTATTTTTCACAATGGCACCACCCAGGCCCAAGCCTACGTAAGGAAAAAAATTCACATTGGGATCGCTGGAGAGAAAATCATAAAACACATTAAACAGGCCATAAAAATCCATGGTACTGCCTTTAAAGCCCAGGCCATTATCGGTAATGAATGCGGGACAGGTTCCTTCAGGGCTGAGCACATTAGGACTTACCAAGGTGCAAGAATTTACGCGTAAGGTGTCGTAGTTATTGATATTAAAAAAGAATTCACCTTCTAAGCGAAATCGATTAATTTTATAGCCCAGTGAAAATCCACCGCCACCGCCCACTGGTTCCAAGGTGACTTCGCCATTATAAGCGGTGTTGTTAATAGTAAAATTAAGCTGGGTATTCGGAGAATGGCTAATTCCTCCGAGTACACCGAAATAAAATCCTTCTACGGGATCAGCAGTATAAGCACTTGTGCTAATAGTTAAACCTAATAAAAAACCTGCCTTGATTAATAGTCTCATTCCATATCCTAAAATCGATTCCAATGACTAATTAGTTGTAAGTATCCATTAATCGCATTAACTAAAGAATCTATATGCACCCGTCGTTGCGAACGCAGTGACGGATCTAGATATTTTCGTGAAGAAATCCCTTAATTCAATGCCATTGAGCGTTCATTAATTTTTAAATCATCTCAGGCTATCTGAAAACACCTCAGGGATGCAAGTTTTTTTAATGGCAACTGACGAGGAAAATTATTTGAATTCAGTTTGTTAGGGAGCGATGTAAATCCATTCTAAACCACTTGCCCTGCCGCCCAACCAGAAGACCAGGCCCACTGGAAATTATAACCGCCAAGCCAGCCAGTCACATCCAAAGCCTCACCAATGAAATAAAGCCCAGGTACGTCATTGGCTTCCATTGTTTTCGAGGAAATGGCATGACAATCGACTCCGCCGATAGTCACTTCTGCGGTACGATAGCCTTCAGTCCCGTTGGGTTTAATTTGCCAGGTATTAATTTGTTGCGCTATCAATTCAATATCGCGGTTGGATAATTGCGCCAGTTTTTTTTCGGCTAGCCCAGATTCCAGCAAAATTTCCACTACCCGTTTTGGCAGATAAGTCGAAAGCCAGGAGTTTAATTGTTTATGCGGTTTCTCCTGACGGGCTGTTTTTAAATACTCTAATAAGTCCACTTCTGGCAAGAGATTAATTTGGATGAGCTCACCAGGATACCAATAAGAGGAAAG
>CAZTYT010000021.1:0-10570 GCA_964618245.1 uncultured Legionella sp.
TTGCTTTAAATATTAATTCATTCGTTGATGGCATCCCATCCTCCTTTCAATAACTAAACAAAACTTGTCCATTTTAGCAGATTTTAATCATTTAAATCCATTTTTGGATTAAATTAAATCACATTGTTCTTATTATAAAAAGAATTAGATTCTAGTTCTTGTGTTAATTGCGAGAATTGACTGCGCTCATCTTCTAAGATACCAAAATTACTACTAACATCATCTAAAGTACCTTGAATTTGCTGTGCTTTATCCACAATATTTAAATAATCAGGATTATCTTCCAGTTCAATAAAATAGTTTTTTACACTTTGAAGCATTTCTTTTGCATCAGGCGTTAAATTTTGTTGTTCTAGTTTTTTTATTTGGGACAAAACACCCCTGATGAATCCTTTAACTAAATCGTCATTTAATACTTCTCCCATTCTTCCTTGTTGAATTGCAGCCTTCATATTTTTTTGAGTTAGAATAGCATCGTTATTTTCCTGAACCTCTCCAGACTGAAAAAGTGTAAATGCCGAAGCCTGGGAAAGTAAGTGTTTTTTGGTAGATAGCTCTTTCTCTTGAGATCTAACTTCCTCTGTAGTGATTTCCTGTGAAAGGTGTCGTTCCTGTTGAGTTTCATAGGTTGGACTTGCGGTCTCGGAAATAGAATCAGCTACATCAGGTTCTTCATTCATCAAAATCGATATGCCACTATCTACAACCATTTTCTTGAATGAACCTAACTCGGACTGTAATGTTGTATAAAATCCCTCTTGAGACTTAAAGGGTTTGGCTAATCGATCAATGGAATTCATAGTATCTCCACATCGTACCAATACACCTTGTAATTGCTCCAATGTTTTAACCCCACCTAAATCCTCCTGATGCTGCTTTAATTGATTAATATTTTGAGTCCAAGCTTGTTGTTGTTCAGGAGGTAATTGCTGTATATCACAGCTGGAAAGCAACTTAATCATCTGACTTAAACGGGAGTCAGTTTCACAGCAAGAATTATGCAAAGCCTCTTCCATTTTCGCTATTAGGGGCTCTGTTTTTATTGCAAATTCTTCATCCATTTGATGAAGTTTTTCCTCAAGCTGTTGTCTGTCTCTTTCATATTCATTAAAAATTTCACGGATTAACTTGTTTTTACCAGCATATTTCGCATGAATTTCATGCATACTGATTCCTGAATTTTTGTATAACTCTTGCATTTTAATGCGTTGCTGTTTAACTGCTTCCAGATCAAAAGTACCATCTTTCTTTTGAACAGGCTGGCTTAGTATTTCTTGCTTTTTTGCTTCATATTGATCGTGGATTTGTTGAATATATTGAATATCTCGCGGATTCATATGTTTGTTTTTTTGCAATACTTGTACGCTTTGTGCGAAACGGCTCATGTTAGCTTCAATGGCATTAGAGTAGAGAGCAATTGACTGACGGTGATAATCACACGTAATGCGTTCCAGTTCTTGAGAGTAATGACGAAGCTGTGCAATATTTGATAAATTGCTTGCAGGATAGGACCAGGAAAATAAAGACTCTACTGGAATATCTTTTGCTGTTATTATTTCTTGTATCTTTATGCGACGAATGGGCTCTTGTTGTATTATACGCCCAGCTTGGCGTCCTTCATCAAGAAAAGCCATCCATTGGGTAGTTAGCTCTTCGTCTTTAAATATGATCCAAAGCAAATAATCTTGCCCAGTAATGTGAAGAAAAAAAATAAGATTACGACTGGCAAGATTCATCACATCGGAGAACAATTGTGTATTTTGTAACTCAACGTCTTTTTTAGTTTTTCGGGCCTGTTTAATATCTCTTACCAACTTAAGAAAACTAGCAAGCACAGGGTATCGCTCAAGGTGTTCCTCGTTAATCGCAATATTCAAATCCTCCTTTTCTTTAGAGGAAGCCGACCTATTGAGCGTACTTTGCATGAATATGTACCTTCCATTGCTTATACACTAAGTATAGAAGGTTTTTTTCAATGTGCCTTGTTTTTACTCACAAAGATCTTAATGAAGACACTCAGAACATAGACAGATCGTTGCATTGACCCGACAATTAGCACACTTGGATTTTGGATATTTTAGTAGGAATGAGATTTGTTGGGTCAAAACAGACCCAACAAATTGATAAGGCTAGGCAGAAGCTGGGCTATTTACGCCGTTTTGATCAGAATAAGGTAAAATAATAACTTTGGTACCAATTTTCATGAAGTTTTCATTTAACCATTTGGCAGCACTGGGGAATACACGGACACAACCATGGCTTGATGGGTGCTCTGGTACGTCAAAAGCTGCATGTACGGTAAATCCTTGATAAAAATACATACAATAAGGCATTTTTGCCCCACCTTTAGTATCAACTGGGTATTCTCCCGAGCGACATTCGATACCTTTTTTATTATACACACGGAAAGTTCCGGTTACTGTACGACAAGACTGGTTTGAATTTTCCTCACAAAAATCGACCCCAGCTGAACCCGCGCCGGTTAACAAACGATTTCCTTCTTCATCGTAAGCTGCCCAGGCTGATACTTTCGGATCAAAAACAAACCGTTTTTCGCCAGTTGCTCTAATTTTCATTGGGAAATAATTACGACCGCGCTTATCCTTGGTGTAATGGATGGTTCGATGGACATATCCCGCATCATCAGTAATTAAAGTCGATTCATCATAATCCACACAGGAAGTCAAACCCAAGCATAGCAATAAACCTGCCCACAACAACTTATTCATTTAGATTGTATCTCCAAAAAGTAAACAATGTTTCCTCCAAAATAACATGGAGGAAACAAGAAAAATTAAGCTTCTAGTTTTCTGTACTTGATGCGCGATGGAATATCAGCAACATCGCCCAAGCGGCGTCTTCTGTCTGCTTCATAATCAGAATAGTTTCCTTCAATAAAGGTAATTTGCGAATCCCCCTCAAAGGCCATCAAATGAGTACAAATTCTATCAAGGAACCAGCGATCATGCGAAACGACAATAGCACAACCAGGAAAATTAAGAATTGCTTCTTCTAAAGCCCGCAATGTTTCCACGTCGAGGTCATTACTGGGCTCGTCAAGTAATAGGACATTCCCGCCACTTTTTAGTAATTTTGCCAAATGTACCCGGTTACGCTCTCCTCCAGAAAGCTGCCCCATCCTTTTTTGTTGATCAGTTCCTTTGAAGTTGAAGCGCCCCACGTAAGCACGGGAAGGAATTTGATAACTTCCCACTTGCATAATATCGTGGCCATCAGAAATTTCTTGCCAAACAGTTTTATTAGGATCCAATGCATCGCGCATCTGATCCACATAGGCTAGCTGTACAGTTTCCCCTACGCGGATATCACCATGGTCAGGAGTTTCTTGACCAGTAATCATCTTTAAAAATGTCGACTTACCTGCACCGTTTGGTCCAATAATTCCCAATACCCCACCCTTGGGTAGTTTGAAATCCAACTTGTCAATCAACAGGCGATCACCAAATGCTTTGGTAATTTGTTCCCCTTCCAGAACCAAATCGCCTAAACGCTCCCCTGGTGGAATATAAAGTTCATTGGTTTCATTACGTTTTTGGAACTCTTTTGAATTCATTTCCTCAAAACGAGCAAGGCGTGCCTTGTTTTTGGCATGTCTGCCTTTAGGCGATGTACGTACCCATTCCAATTCAGCTTTCAAAGCGCGTTGATGAGAATCTTCCTGTTTTTTCTCCATTTTTAAACGCTCTTCTTTTTGTTCCAGCCAGGCAGTATAGTTACCTTTATACGGAATACCCTCACCTCTATCAAGCTCCAATATCCACTCCGCTGCATTATCCAGGAAGTATCTATCGTGGGTGATCGCAACAACCGTTCCAGGGAAGTTTTCCAAGTAATGCTCAAGCCATGCCACCGATTCAGCATCCAGATGGTTAGTGGGCTCATCCAGCAATAACATGTCGGGATTTGAAAGCAATAGACGGCATATCGCGACACGGCGTCGCTCTCCTCCGGAAAGGTTTTTGATCAAAGCATCCCAATCAGGTAATCTTAAAGCAGCAGCAGCTACCTCTAACCGACGAGGCAAATCCCAACCCCCGCCAGCTTCAATAATATTTTGTAATTCGCCTTGTTCAGTCAGTAAGTCATTCATTTCGTCATCACTCATAGGTTCTGCGAAACGCATGCTGATTTCATCGAAGCGAGCCAAATGGCCTTTCATCTCACTGACGCCTTCCTCAACCACTTCTCTTACTGTTTTCTCTAAGTCTAATTGAGGTTCTTGTTCCAAGTAACCAATTTTAATCCCTGGTTGTGGTCTTGCTTCGCCTTCATACTGAGTATCAACCCCAGCCATAATGCGTAACAAAGTGGTTTTACCTGAACCATTAAGACCAAGCACACCAATTTTAGCGCCTGGGAAAAAACTTAATGAAATATCTTTTAGAATAAACCGCTGATTTTCCACAATCTTGCTCACACGGTTCATGGTAAAAATATATTGTTGTGACATAAAAAAACTAGCCTCTTAATTAAAAAATTCACATCCTACGACCAATCTAAAATAACCTTCCCTGCCTGGCCTGATGCCATAATCTGAAACGCTTTTTGGTAATCGTCCACCTTAAAATGGTGAGTTATCACTGGTGAAATGTCTAAACCACTTTGTAACATGGCAATCATTTTATACCAGGTCTCAAACATTTCACGCCCATAAATCCCTTTGATAGTTAATCCTTTAAAAATAACTTGATTCCAGTCAATTGGGGTTTCTTGAGGAGGAATACCAAGAATAGCTACATGTCCTCCATGAGTCATCGCTTTCATCATGCCATTTAAGGCCTGAGAATTACCAGACATTTCTAAACCAACATCAAACCCCTCTAACATACCTAACTCGGCAATTACATCCGTGACTTTTTCATACTTAACATTTACTGCGCGGGAAACCCCCATTTTACGAGCTAAATCCAATCGGAAATCGTTAATATCGGTGATGACTACATGACGTGCTCCAATATGTCGTACTATTGCAGCAGCCATAATACCGATTGGCCCTGCCCCTGTAATCAAGACATCTTCGCCTACAACGTCAAAAGATAAAGCACAATGGGTCGCATTTCCAAAGGGATCAAAAATCGCTGCCTGATCATCGCTAATATTATCCGGAAGCACAATCACATTTGAGGCTGGAAATGATAAATACTCACCAAAACAACCGGGACGATTGACGCCTAAACCCAGGGTATTTCGACAAAGATGTCGTTTCCCCGCGCGACAATTACGACAATATCCACAAGTAATATGTCCTTCACCTGATACTCTTTGCCCTATAGCTAACCCTTGTACTTCATGGCCTATAGCAACAATTTCACCAACAAATTCATGCCCTATCGTCATCGGGACTGGAATCGTTGCCTGTGCCCACTCATCCCAGGAGTAAATATGAATATCCGTCCCACAAATAGCAGTTTTTTTGATTTTAATTAAAACATCATTCACACCATAGTCAGGAACGGGAATATCTTCCATCCATATCCCGGCTTCTTTTTTTGCCTTGACCAATGATTTCATAAAATACCCCGATAGTATATTTTACTTTACTGTGCATTTAAATAACAGAAAACTCCTTTCCTGCTATTTCAAAAGCAGCTATCGCTTTATCCAAATGATGTAATTCATGAGCTGCTGACATTTGGGTACGGATACGCGCTTGCCCTTTAGGTACTACTGGGTATGAAAATCCAACAACGTAAATACCTAACTCTAATAAGCGATTTGCCATCTGTACTGCCAAACTTGCATCACCTAACATCACAGGAATAATAGCATGCTCACCTGGAACTAATTTAAAACCAAGTTGAGTCATCCCTTCACGGAAATACCTGCTATTGCGTTTTAATTTGTCAGCAAGATGGTTATCTTTCATCAAATTATCTAATACGATAGAGGTCGTATGAGCAATTACCGGGGCCAGTGTATTAGAAAATAGATAAGGACGAGAGCGTTGACGTAACCAGGAAACAATTTCAGCTTTAGCAGATGTATATCCTCCTGATGCGCCTCCTAAGGCTTTTCCCAAAGTACCAGTGATAATATGAATGCGCTCACTTACCCCAAAATGCTCGGGGGTACCCCGCCCAGATTTTCCCATAAAACCAACAGCATGCGAGTCATCTACCATAACCATCGCATCATATTTCTCTGCTAAATCACATATCGCTGGCAAATTTGCCAAAATCCCATCCATTGAAAAAACACCGTCCGTCGCTATAAGACGAAAACGGGCATTTTTAGCTGCAATGAGTTGCTCTTCCAACGCTTTCATGTCGTTATTAGCATAACGATAGCGCGCGGCTTTACATAAACGAATGCCATCAATAATACTGGCATGATTTAGCGCATCGCTAATAATCGCATCCTCTTCACTTAATAATGTTTCAAAAAGGCCAGTGTTTGCATCAAAGCAGGATGAATATAATATGGTGTCCTCTTTTCCCAGGAACTGGCTAATTTTTTGCTCCAATTGAACGTGAGGCGCCTGGGTGCCACATATAAAGCGAACAGAAGCCATACCATAGCCATATTGTTTAAGTGCTTTTTGCCCTTCCGCAATTAATTGAGGATCATTAGCTAAACCTAAATAGTTATTAGCGCAAAGATTAATAACTTCGGTTTTATTCACCATAACATCGGCTTGTTGTTGGCTGGTAATAATACGTTCAGATTTATATAACCCTTCTTTTTTTAGTGCTTCTAATTCGTTGTGCAAAAAAGAACAGAATTGTTCAATCACAGCGCTCTCCTGTAGGTTAGAATCACGATAAGCCCTTAAATCATAACAAACTTTAAACATGGTCACCATGAAATTAAAGTTTAGAACATTATTTCTTAGCACATGGGCTGTTTTTTTGCTAAGATTGTCCCAAACTTTTAATCCAGTAAAACGGTAGAGCAAATGAGTTATCAAAACGCACGCACTAATATGGTTAAACAGCAGTTACGTACAGGTGATGTTTTAGAAGAAAACATACTCAATTTGTATGATCTAATACCAAGGCATGAATTTGTTCCAGAGCAGTATATTCATTTTGCTTATTCAGATATGCAAATACCTATTGGGCATGGAGAACGCATGCTAACCCCTTTAGAAGAAGGGACAATTTTGCAAAAGTTACACCTTAATGGCACAGAAACTGTTCTGGAAGTTGGTACTGGAACTGGTTTTTTTACTGCCTTACTAAGCAAACTATGCAAAAAAGTCATTAGTGTGGATTATCATGCTGATTTTACTGCTGAAGCCGCACGAAAATTAAAAAAGCATCACTGTGACAATATCGAGTTAGTCACCGGAGATGCGAGCCAAGGTTGGCTGGAAAAAGCACCCTATGATGTGATGATATTTACGGGGGCTCTACCAAAATTAAATGAAACCCACCTTTTACAAATTTTACCAGGTGGAAAACTCTTTGCCATAGAAGGAACAACTCCTATTATGCAAGGCTGGTTACATCAATTAGATCATCAAGAAAATTGGACCAAGTTACTCCTTTTGGAAACTGAGATCCCTTTGTTGATTGATAAACTTAAAACAAAAGAATTCGTATTTTAAGGACTGACAAAACTGCAGGAAGGATTCTGTGTTACTCGGTTGGATGTGAGAATGAAAAAACTGCTGGTTTGCTCCCTTATGCTATTAGGTTTGTCTTCTGCCTACGCAACAGACTTAATGGATATTTATGAACAAGCACTTGAAAATGATCCTATCTTCAAAAATGCCTATGATAGTTACATGGCAAATACAGAAGCGTATCCCCAGGCACGCGCGGCACTATTACCGCAAGTGACTGTCTCAGGCCAGGGGGCGCGTAATGTATTGAACTTGCAAAGTGGTATCTTTACCATTAACAATCAATATTATAATTCTGCTGGATGGCAACTTACAGCTTCACAGCCTTTATTCAATTATGAATCTTGGGCTAAAGTTCGCCAAGCCAAGGCTTATGTGAAGGCTGCTCAAGCAACTTTTAATGATGCTGCACAAAATTTACTCCTAAGAACGGCTAAAGCTTATTTTGATGTGCTTTATGCTCAAGATACTTTAAATTTTGCAGAGGCTAAAAAACGTGCTAATAAACGCCAGTATGATCAAGCGCAGCAACGTTTTCAGGTAGGTTTGGATACGATTACTTCTGTTTATGAAGCAAAAGCGGCTTATGATCAGTCCACTGCGACAGTAATTGCCGCCAAAAATAATAAAGTGAATCAATATGAAAACTTACGCAAATTAACCAATCATGTGTATGAAGCATTATCTCCATTGCGAAATAGCAAAATCCCTTTGGTTAAGCCTGAGCCGAATAGAGCAGATGAATGGGTAGATACCGGGCTTAAACAAAATTACAAATTATTTGCTGCCAAATACAATCTTGAAGTTGCCAGAGAAAATGTAAAAGCTCTTTCTGCTGGTAATTGGCCTACTATTGCGATACAAACGAACACCACCCAAGTATTTAACCAAGTTGGCACACCTGATAATAATCCTATTCTCCCTAAAAGCGAAAGAGAATCAAATGTTGCGCTAGCGCTTAACTTCCCGGTATTTCAAGGCGGGTTAGTGCGTTCTCAAACTCGCCAGGCACAGCATAATTTTCAGGCTAGCAGCGAACAAGTAGAGCAAGTATATCGTGATGTAGTGGTTAATAGCCGTATTGCCTTTAACACCATTACCGATGGCATCAGCAAAGTCAAAGCGGATCGCCAAACCATTATTTCTCAACAGAATTCATTAGAAAGTACTGAGGCTCAGTTTGAAGTAGGTACACGTACAATGGTCGATGTTGTTAATGCCCAACAGCGTCTGTTTGAAGCTCAACAGCAATTAGCCAATGATCAATACAATTTGATTAATTCTGTTTTAAATTTAAAATATCTGGCTGGTACATTAAATGTTAACGATTTAGAGTTAATAAATTCATGGCTGGAAACCACTCGCGTTAATGGATATACCGCGCTGGCTAGTAAAAATAGTAAATAAGGTTTTAACATGTCCAATCCTTCTCAAATTGAAAAAAAATTATTACATTACACAGGTAAAGCTATTGCTGACTTTAATATGATTCAGCGCGGCGACCGTGTGATGGTTTGCCTATCTGGCGGAAAAGATTCGTTTACTCTATTGACCATTCTTGAGCAGTTGCGTCGTCGCTCAGGTAATAAATTTGAACTGTTTTCATTTACCCTGGATCAGGCTCAGCCCGGCTGGGATGATTCTGCTTTGCGCCAATGGCTTGGGGATCGCAACATTTCGCATGAAATTCTGATGCGTGATACTTACAGTATTGTCAAAGAAAAAATTCCTGAGGGAAAAACCTATTGTTCTTTATGTTCCCGTTTACGTCGAGGAATTATTTATCGTTATGCGGAAGAAAATGGTTACAATAAAATTGCGCTGGGTCACCATCGCGATGATCTGATTCGTACGCTAATGATGTCTATTTTATATAATGGCGATATCCGCTCCATGCCTCCTAAGCTCTTGAGTGATAATAAAAAACACATTGTTATCCGCCCTCTAAGCTATGTGCAAGAAAAAGATATTATTGCTTATGCCGGGGAGCAGGCATTTCCAATTATTCCTTGTACCCTTTGCGGTTCACAAGAAAATTTGATGAGGAAAAAAATAACTCATCTCATTAATCAATTAGCTGAAGAAAACCCAAAAGTTCCAAGTAATATTCTTCACGCCTTGCAAAGTATTAAACCCAGCCAATTGATGGATCAAAGCATGTGGAATTTTAAAAGTCTTGAGCAAGGGCTGCTTACAGATAACCACCAGGAAACAGATGAAATTTTTTCTAGCGAAGAATTTGAGCTCTAATATCACTCTTATCACTCTTTCCAATATACTGCTTCCTGTGAAGAATAAGCGGAATCTCTTCTTATTTAACCTGGATTGATAATCTATTTTTGTTGGGCCAAGGCCCAACCTACAATTAAATGTCTATGCTATTTATATTAAATCTACTTTAACTTAACAAAAACGTTACATTTTTGTTACATTTCTGTTACATTTATGTTTTAATAAGTAACACTATAGTCTAAAATTAGTTTAAAAATTATAATTCATAATCTAATTGTTAATTTTAATAACAGGAAACAATCCATGCTTGCAGAAACGACTTTTGATTTACGTAAATTTCGAGTCTACGGTAAACGTTATTTGAAATTTGACCTTGTTGCCGGCATCGTAGTTTTTCTAGTTGCCATTCCGCTTTGTTTGGGTATAGCCCTGGCATCTGGCGCGCCATTATTTTCCGGGATTTTAAGTGGAATTATTGGTGGTATCATTGTGGGTATGCTCAGTGGTTCACAGGTAAGCGTCAGTGGGCCTGCAGCAGGTATGGCTGCTGTTGTTGTCACCGCATTAGCTCATATTGGAGATTTTAATTCTTTTTTATTAGCTCTGATTTTAGCAGGTGTTCTTCAAGTTATCATCGGCAGTCTTAAGGCAGGGTTTGTAGCAGATTATGTTCCTTCCAATGTGGTACAGGGATTACTTTGTGCAATTGGTATTTTGTTAATATTCAAAGAATTACCGTTGGCCTTTACC
>CAZTYT010000021.1:10670-18029 GCA_964618245.1 uncultured Legionella sp.
ACTTTGTGCAATTGGTATTTTGTTAATATTCAAAGAATTACCGTTGGCCTTTACCCATTCCACTGATTTTAATGAATTAAAAGTTCACTTACAGGAAGCCACCGATGTCATTACTTTGAGCCCATTATTAGCCTTATATCAGCATCTTAATGTTGGCGCACTGACTATTACTCTTGTATCTTTTACCATCTTAATTTATTTTGATCATACTAAGAATAAAATACTTAAAGAAATTCCTGCACCAATCATCGTGGTTATTGTTGGTGTTCTGATGAATGAGTTTTATGATTGGGCTGATTTGGTCTTAACTCAAGATACACCCCAATTAGTTAATATTCCAAAAACTGAAAGCATTGTTGACTTCTTTTCTCAACTGCAATCACCTAACTGGGCTTCCTGGACTAACCCTCAGATTTATTTTTACGCAGGCATTATAGCCATCGTTGCCTCATTGGAAACGTTGCTAAATCTAAAGGCAGCTGAGCGACTTGATAAGCAAAAAAGACATGCCTCTACGAATAGGGAGTTAATCGCCCAAGGTATTGGTAATATGACTGCTGGCTTAGTAGGCGGTATTCCTATCACTTCAGTAATTGTGAGGACTTCTGTTAATATTCAGGCAGGTTCTGCTACTAAAATGTCTATAATTTTCCATGGACTTTTTATTCTTCTGGCAGTGATGTTTATTCCTGGTGCTTTAAACAGAATTCCTCTTTCTTCATTAGCAGCTATTCTTATTTATACAGGATATAAACTGAATAAGCCTTCCATTTATCGCACAATCTATGCACAAGGCAGTGATCGATTTATTCCGTTTATCGTAACTGTAATTAGCATTATCGCTTTTAATCTGTTAATCGGTATTTTAGTAGGTTTAGCAATAAGTCTGTTTTACATATTAAAATCAAACAGCCAGGTCAGAATAAATATCTTTAAAGAAAATTATCCTCATGGTGTGATTAATCGGTTAGTTTTACCTCAACAAGTTACTTTTCTTAATAAAGCTGCTTTGGTTGCTGAGTTGGATTCTATTCCTAAAGGTTCGCAGCTTATTATTGATGCTCGTTATAGCCAATATATCGATAAAGAAATTTCGGAGTTACTCAAAGAGTTTAAGAATGAGCAAGCTCCAAATAAACAAATTGCTTTAAATTTAATAGGGTTTAAAGAAAGCTATAAAATTCATAATTTCATAGACTTTATTAATGTCACTACTTATGACGTACAATCCAACCTTACCCCTGCTGATGTATTAAGCATTTTACACGAAGGGAATCAACGATTCTTGCATGATGAGCGAATTCACCGGATGAATCATATGGATGTCAAGCACACAGCCAAAGCGCAACATCCAATTGCCGTTGTACTTGGATGTATTGATTCGCGAGTGCCAGTTGAAACTATTTTTGACATGACGTTTGGAGATATTTTTTGCGTGCGAATTGCGGGCAATGTGGTCAATAATGACATCTTGGCAAGTATTGAATATGCATGTAACGTTATAGGCGTGAAGCTCATCGTAGTTCTAGGACATACCCGCTGCGGTGCTATTCAATCGGCCTGTGATGGAGTAGAAAAAGGTCATATTACCCAATTGCTTGAAAAAATTAAACCTGCAATTCAGGCAGAAAAGAAAATACAAAGTGATCGCAATAGTAAAAATACCGCCTTTGTTAATCACGTTACTGAATTAAATGTTGCCAATACCATGCTTAACATTTATGAACGCAGTTCTATTTTGCATGGCATGATAGAAAAAGATGAGGTTGGTCTGGTTGGAGCAGTATACAATGTTCATAGTGGTTCCGTTCACTACAGCAATTATGCTAAAGAATTAGAGCTATTAGATGGTAAACCGCAAAATCCATTAGCCACCAAGGTACTTCATGTACTCAAAAAGGCAAAAATAAACTTCTAAGTCTTTATCGTAGGTCAGGTCGGGCCAAGGCTCGACCCACGATATCTTAAAGCATTAAGCATAAAATTATTTGCAAATTTAATAAAAGACTTCTCAAATGAAACCGCTGCACGTCACCTGTTTTTACCTACAAACTTCTGTATAATGCGCTCCATTAATGGCATGAAAAATTCAGGAGCAGAAATGCGTGTATCACAATGGTTTTTAGCTACTCAAAAAGAAACTCCCAATGATGCTGAAATTGTTTCACATCAACTCATGTTACGTGCAGGAATGATTCGTAAATTGGGCTCCGGACTTTATACCTGGATGCCTTTAGGATTAAAAGTGATGCGCAAAGTGGAGCAAATTGTCCGTGAAGAAATGAATAAAATTCATGCCATCGAATTATTAATGCCAGCGGTTCAGCCTGCGGAGCTTTGGCAAGAAACTGGACGTTGGGAAACCTTTGGTGGGCAGTTGCTTACTATGAAGGATTCAAATGGCCGAGAGTATTGTTACGGTCCGACCCATGAAGAAGTGATCACTGATATCATGCGTAATGAATTACGATCGTACAAACAGCTCCCTGCTTGTTTTTATCAAATTCAAACTAAATTCCGCGATGAAATTCGTCCACGTTTCGGAGTCATGCGTGCCCGTGAATTTATTATGAAAGACGCATATTCTTTCCATCTTGATTTAGAAAGTCTACAAGAAACTTATAAAGACATGTATCAAGCTTATTGCCGTATTTTTGACCGGTTAGGCTTGAAATACCGCGCAGTAGAAGCTGATACTGGTGCAATTGGTGGCTCTGCTTCTCATGAGTTTCAAGTTTTGGCAGACTCTGGAGAAGATATTATTTTTTATAGTGATGCCAGTGATTACGCTGCAAATGTTGAACAAGCCGTAAGCTTGCAACCTGCCAAATCAATCAATCAAACGACTCAGCCTCTGACCCTTGTCGATACCCCTAATCAAAAAACTATCGCAGAAGTTTCTAAATTTCTTGACATAGCTCATAGTGAAATAGTGAAGACTTTAATTGTGAAAGGGCATGAACTGCCAATGGTTGCTTTAGTGTTGCGAGGAGATGATGAATTAAATGAAGTTAAAGCGACCAAACATCCTTTAGTTCATTCCCCACTGCAATTGATTGATGACACTTCCATCCTTAATACATTAAAAACGCCTGTTGGCTCGTTAGGACCAATTAATTTATCAATTCCAGTGATCGTAGATCATCAAGCTTTGGCGATGGATTCCTTTACTTGTGGTGCAAATAAAGCTGACAAGCACTACCAACATGCAGCATGGGACAGAGATGTTAACAATTATCAAGCGTTCGATTTGCGCAATGTAAAAGAAGGTGATCCAAGTCCTGATGGTAAAGGAATTTTACATTCCTGCCATGGTATTGAGGTAGGCCATGTCTTCCAATTAGGCGATAAATACGCCAAAGCAATGGATGCTTCCGTTATTAATGAACAGGGGCAATTAGAAATCATGTTGATGGGATGCTACGGTTTAGGGATTAGCCGCGTGGTTGCAGCTGCGATTGAACAACATCATGATGCCCAGGGTATTATTTGGCCACAAAATCTAGCCCCTTTCCATGTAGTGATTATTCCATTAAATGGCCATAAATCCCAGGCAGTAAAAGATCAAGCTGAAGCTTTATATCAACAATTTGTTAACGCAGGGATTGATGTATTGCTTGACGATCGTAATGAAAGAGCTGGTGCACTTTTCGCTGATCATGATTTAATCGGGATTCCTCATCGTTTGGTTGTCAGCGATAGGAATATTGAGCAAAACTGTGTGGAATATAAATCACGTGCAACTGGTGAAACCAAACTATTAAACTTAAATACAGTGGTTAATGAATTGCGCGAATTAACTTCCAATTAAGCCTTGTTCCTGAGAGATGGTCAAAAATTCAACCATCTCTCAATGTCCTGCTCTTCCCTTCTATAGGGCACCATCTAATAAAATATCAGAGGGTAATTAAGAATTCCTTAATTTTAATGGGTTAAAATTTGATCTTTAAGTTATTTTTAAAGACAACTCATGCTTGTAAGAAATAAAAGTAAGGTAATTTTAAATGATCAAGAGTTTAATACCATTGCCTCTGAATACATAAAAAACGCGAATCGCGAAGCCCAGTTTTTTCATTTTAAACAAGAAGCTATTTGCAAAAGAGTGAGTTGGCAAGCAACAACTTTTAAAGAGTTAAATAAAATAAATACAAAATACAATGGGTTATGCGAAATAATTTGTAATTACATTATCATGGAAGATTTATTAGGGAAAACTGACTTTCCTTTATCACAAGAATATAACAAAAATTCCTTTAACCTGTCCCTTGTAAATAATAATTTTGTACTACAACATAATGCTAACTCACAAAACCATCTGCAAGCGAAGATCAATCTATTTACATTAAATAGCCCTAAAGTACGACAAAGCCATATCTTACAAGTAAGTACTTTTTTTGAAAAATTTTTGGCTTATTTATTTAATATTTATCCCAATGATATTTTTTCTATTAACGAAAAAGCTCAGCGAAATAAACAGGTCAATAAACCTCTTTTAATAAATAAATTATCTAAATTAGAAGATCATACTTACATTAAGTTTAATGTGTTTGCGAAAAGAAATTTTGTTTTTGAAGGACATTCCATGCTCATAAAAAAAACTGGCGATACATATTCTTTTTTTGATCCCAATGAAGGTGAATATACCAATATGGATATTGATGCATTATGTGAAAAAATTAATGATGGGATGCAGAAATATCAAGCTACTCACATGGCATTTATGCATGGCAATAAATACATTGAGCACTTAAAATTTTCTGAAACCAATACTACTATACCTGCTTTAGCGTAAGATCAAGGTCATTGTCTTGTATCGACACCTTTTTAAAACTGCATTTTGCTTATTTTTTATGATGTCGTTGCGAATGAAGTGAAGCAATCCAGTTCAGATTCTTCGTTGTAGCCAAGTTCTTGGTGATAAAAAAATATGACGATACCTCAGGATCCAATCTATCCTTTCTTTCATACAAGTGCAGGTACTTACATTGAGTTACAACTGATGCTACATTATTCTTTTATCATCTCTATGCTCATATAAAGGGATTGCATTGGATGGATAGCAACCTGCAAATTTACTACGAAACAGCAAAAAAACTAAAATTACCGGTTACTTTTTTTAAATCAATTAATTGCCTGCAAATTAAATTTGGAAAAAAACGATATTATTTTAAAAAAAATTTAACACCTATCAATAATGGCTCCAGTAGTCTTATGACTATCCATCGCCACGCATTGCTATTAATTTTAAGTAATTGTGGCTACCCAGTCCCTAATTTTATTACTTTGGGTCGAGGATCCAATTGGCAGGAATACTTACCTCATCAAATATTAAACTTAAAGTTCCCTGTTGCAATAAAACCAGTACCAGAAACTTATGATGAAGAAATCTATGATATTAAAACCTTTGCTCAGTTGCAGGAAAATCTGAATCAAACTTTTATAAAACATACCTTAGTGCAAGTTGAAGAATTTCATCAAAACTTTAAAGAATATCGCATTATTCTTTTGAAAAACAGGGTGCTAAGTGTAGTTGAAGAGGTAAATGGAAAAGCGTTAGCATTGGGAAAAAAGATTCATCCCGACAATATAAAACATCTGTGTCAGGCTGCTCATAAGATTGGCCTGGATCTAGTAGAGTTTACCATTTATTGTGAAGACATAATGCTTTCTTTTATCCCCAAAAAGTGGCTGATTCATGATATGCGCATTGATCCTAATCTTAAAATTCATGAGTTTCCTGATGGAGGAAAAAAAATGTATGTCAGTCAAAAAATACTCCAACAATTAATTAAATCGCATCCTTTGTCTTATGCCTTACATCGTTTACGTTTATTGGTTAAATGAGAAACCTGATGGATAAAAATGCTAGACTTTTCTACAATACAGCTAAAAAAATGGGGTTGCCGGTTCATTACCTTGCCGAGATTGGATGCCTGCAAATTGTGATTGGCTCATCGTATTACTATTTTTTTCGCAGCACTACGCCTTTAAACAATGATGCAAGTGTGCATGTCTGTAAAAATAAATTTTCAGCTAATTACGTACTGGCAAAAGCTGGATTCCCTGTTCCTAAGGCCGTTGCATTTAGCCAAAGAAAATTGCAACAAACTGCATTAGCAGATCTTATTAAGCCCTTACGGTTCCCCTTAGTGGCAAAACCAATGCAAAACAGTGGTCGAGGCGCTCTTGTGCTTTGTAACATCAAAAACTTGCCCGATCTTAATAACCATCTAAATACTATTTTTGCGCATCACGAGTATGCCCAAATTGAAGAGTTTCACCAAAATTTCCGTGAATATCGAGTCACTCTTTTAAAAAATAAAGCAATAGGTGTTATAGAGCGTAATCCTGCAAGTGTTGTAGGCGATGGAACTCACTCAATTGAAGAACTCATCGCCATCAGTAATCATAAGCGGGCTATTCTAAGTACCCATCTTACCATTTCACCTCTTCATTACGATCAAGAATACAAACAATGCCTGGAAGAACAAGGCCTTTCATTAAAAAGCATCATTCCTGAAAACCAGCGGATACAACTTTGTCATACGGTAAATACCGGACGGGGAGGCGATATTACTTCCATGGAAACGCAAATCCATCCCCATAATACTGCTTATTTATATAAGGCACTTCAGGAATTAGGCCTGGTTTATGGAGGATTTGATGTTCTTTGCGAAGATATTCGCTTGCCATTTATCTCAGGAAAATGGTGTATTATTGAGGTTAACCATAATCCAGACACCACACTTCACGAAGTTCCCTATCGTGGCGTCCCTACCCCAGTGACTAAGAAAATAGTATCCGAACTTTTATGGCGGCATCCTTGTGCCTATGCTTACTATCAATTACTTCGTATTTTCCGGCCCATAGGGGTAAAAATTTGTTTGGCCATTTTATTTTTATTGCTGTTATTGCATTTTATTTAGTCATAGCGATATGGGGAATACCATCCTCATCATAAATATCACCATAAGCTTTAAATCCATAACTTTCATAAAATTTTTTTAAATAATATTGTGCAGAACAGGTAATAGAGATATCTGGAAAATTATTCTCACAATAATTTAATAATTCCTGCATCATTTTTTTGCCATAACCCTTAGCACGAACATCTGGTGCAGTCACTACTCGACCAAACACAATGTCATTTTTTGATTCAATTGGTGGGAACAAGCGTAGGTAAGCAACGATGGAATCGTTCTCTATTCCTAACAAATGATGAGCTCCAAAATCTTTGCCATCAAGATCTTGATAGGCACAATTTTGCTCAACCACAAATACTGCAGAACGAAGTGCCAAGAAGGAATAAAGTTGTTCTGTAGAAAGCTCTGCAAAACGATGCCAACTAAAATCAATCAT
>CAZTYT010000022.1:0-17942 GCA_964618245.1 uncultured Legionella sp.
GCGGAGGAAGTGGTTTACCTATTCAATTTGTGATTACCACCACCGAAACTTTTAATAACTTAAATGAAGTGATGCAGCCTATTTTAGATAAAGCACGCGCATCAGGATTATTTGCTTATATTGATCCAGATCTAAAAATTGATCAAATCCAGACTAAGATTAAATTAGACCGGGATAAGATTTCACAATTTGGTTTGACGATGCAAGATTTAGGGAATCTATTTGGTTCAGCTCTTAGTGAAGGTTATATTAATTATTTTAATTATCAGGGGCGTTCCTATCAGGTTATTCCCCAGGTAAAACGAAATACTCGTTTAAATACAGATCAGGTATTGAATTACTACATTAAAACAGCATCAGGTGACTCCGTACCACTGGCAACAGTTGCTAGTCTGGAAAGACAAGTGGTTCCTGAATCCCTAAATCACTTCCAACAACTCAATTCAGCCACTATTTCTGCCGTGGCGGTTCCTGGCGTTTCCATGGAAAAGGCATTGACTACTTTAGCCAATATTGCTAAGGAAAATTTACCACAAGGCTATTACATCGATTATGCTGCTCAATCGCGTCAATTCATTAAAGAAGGTTCGAGTTTAATCATTACCTTTTTCTTTGCATTAATTATTATCTTTTTATCTTTAGCCGCTTTATTTGAAAGCTTTAGGGATCCTTTGATTGTTTTAATTAGTGTGCCAATGTCAATTTGTGGCGCGATGATTTTTATAAGTTTGGGTATAGGGCATGCAACTTTAAATATTTATAGTGAAGTAGGATTAGTTACTTTGATTGGTCTGATTAGTAAGCATGGAATTTTAATTGTCCAGTTTGCGAATGAATTACAAGCTCAAGGAAGAAAAAAACTCGATGCTGTGCGCACTGCAGCAGCGATTCGACTACGCCCTATTTTAATGACAACAGCAGCCATGGTGTTAGGGGTTATTCCATTAATTTTAGCTACTGGCGCAGGTGCAGAAAGTCGTTACAATATTGGCTTGGTTATTGCGACTGGTATTTCTATTGGCACTTTATTTACTCTTTTTGTTGTCCCCTCTATTTATTTATTGCTGGCTCAGGATCATAACCAAAAGCAGCAAGAATTGTAGCGGCTGCAAATGTTAGACAAATAGGAAAGGGATTAGGTGTATTGCAACCTTAAGTAGATAAAATGATATTTTAAACAGCAGGAGCAACAGGAACGGGTTTTACAGTGATAGAGCCATGGGGAATTGGTTTGGTAAATAAGCCAAATCGCTCAACCAGTGCATCGATTTTAGGCGGATTACTGACAGCATCATTGATAACATTGAACAGCTTTTTACGGGTAGGCTCATATAAGTGAATTGCTTTGAGTAAATCAAAAAGGCACATTTTCAAATAGGTTAAACTGAAAATATCCACATGTTTATGGGCAAGGATATGGGTTTTAAAGTTAGGGTCTTTCACTTGCATCGTTATTTGTTTAAAACGCTCAGCAACTGATAAACACTTTTCGGGTGGCAGAAGCTCGTTAGTTTTTACGTCACGATTGGTTGCAATAGCATGAATAATGTTAATTAGTTTTGACTTATCGTTTAATGTCTCGTCATTCTCAAAAAGAGAATGTTTGTTTTCAATCGTTTCTTTGAAATAAATTTTGAATTGAGCGAGAGCCACTTCCACTGAATCCAGGTGATAATATTCTTCATAATGCTTGCTTTCAAAAATACTGATTTTTTCTTTAAGTAAATCTTGAATGCACTGGTTAATGTCATCTGCATTTTTTGATTTGGCAATAATGGACGCTTTAAATGTTAATAAATAGGCTCGAAGCTCCTGATTGTACTCTGTATCAGTATATTGCAGTCCAATATGGCGATTGCAATAAAATTCTAAATGTTTTTCAAATGCTTCCGTAGTGTAACTTTCAATAAATTGCACGCTTTCTTCAGCTTGCACTGCTATTAGTTGCTTGAGGTATTCGAGTTTTTCTTCAGCTGTATGTAAGCACATTTGCTGACTCGCTTTTAAGCCTTGGATATAATGATAACTGGCGGCAACCCAAGCCTCAATTTCAGTGAAATGTGGCTGGTATTCTTTTAATCCCTGATTACAAAGGGCATCAAAAAAATGATCGCTCTCGTCAGAGCTTCTTTCAATATGAATTTTTTTCTCTAATCTCAAGCGCGCCAGTTTAGGCAGTATTTTTTTATAACTAGTTCGGATAGCGTCTTTATTTGGATTAGCGTTTTGTATGAAAGCTTTAACAAAGCCAGGCTTGGAAGCCTGCATGGTTTTATGCAACTGCTCGATGTCACTGTAATAGTTTTCTATTTTAGTGATATCTTTTTTTGTCTTTTCAATGGATTGAGTTACTTGCTCTATTCGTTCTTCCAATGGCCGTATATCGCAGAAAAGCTCAATGTGTTGTTTTGAATGGAGATTCAGTGGATGCAGTAACCCTTTATAATATTCATCTGTAATTCGTCGTAATGGTTCTGACAGGCTTCCTGGCATGAGTCCTAATTTATTTTCCCAGAGATCTGCTTCTAGGAGCATAGGGGTAAAAAGTGTTGAGCGTATTTTATCCAGATTATCCAGCACCGTATCATGGATTGTTGTGGTGAACTCTGTGAGTTTTTGAGTCATTTCCTGATAGAGTATTAACATGTTGGGGGTTTGCAGAAATAACTTAAAATACGAGTCTGAGCTATTTATAAGACCCTCAATGGTTAAAGTCGCTTTTTTGGCATGTTGATATAATTGGTTTAATTCTTCCGTGGTTAAATAATTGGTGTTTGTTAAAGCCCGAATATGTTTGGGGCTAATATAAAAAGCATTTAAAACATACCATAGGGGGTTATAATGCACTGTGCCTTTAGCAGGAACCGACGCGGCGGCAACTTGATAAGCACTTGTATGTTCTTGGAACAAAGCATAAATATTTTGGGCCTTATCAATTAATTCATGGGCTATAAATTTACAATGAGGATCCCCGGCTAATCTTTGACCTAACTTGAGAATTTCATTCACATGACCATAAGCTTGAAGTAAACGATAAACAAATTGAAATTTCCCTTTTTTGGCCCAGGCTTCTTCAATCGCTCCAGTGTAAGGCCCTTGCAAGTTCTCATTGGTTAAGGTCTCGAGTTCAATAATAATTTTTTCAACATGATAAAGGCAATTATAGATGTCTTTAATAGCGCGAACCTGTGTACATTGAACCAAGCAACTTTCCATTTTTTCCATTTCCGGATAAGGAATGCCTGATGCTTGAGGCTGCAACTGTTCTTGCATCGAATGACTGAATAGGGCGATGAATTTTTCTAATGCGGTCTTGTATTCATTTATTCCTTTAGAAATTTCCGTATTTTTAAGAAGATAATGGGCTCGTTCATTTGTTTGGGTTTCTAAGTCAAGTTTGATTTTTTCATTTTCCGCCGCAAATTTTTGTTTCGCTACTTGCTGGTATTTTTCATATTGTTGGTACCATTCATTGCTCGTAGAAAGAAATAGCTTTTGATAGTAATCATTGAATGATTGCAATATTGGCGGGATGTCTTTCGGCGTAATTGTTTTAGAAAGTACGCTAGTGATTCTTTTATCGAATTTCAGTAATTGTTTTCGATAACCTGATGGTGCACCATCGACTATATACGGTTGAATTATACTGTATAATCTGCGGCAGTGAGCTTGGGTTACTTCATCCAAATTAGTTTCTTTGGCTGATTTTGCCAAAATATTTAAAAAATCAGCGTAGGCCTGGTTAGCAATTTGGAGCTTGTTGTATTTATTTTTATACCATTGGCTTAAATCAAGTGCTTGCTCCGCGTTTAATTGCTCGGTGTTCTCCATGAGTAAATCTGAACCCGATTTTTTTAACTTAAGAAAATATCTTTTTTCTATGTCGTAGTAATAAACTGCATCTTCAGGCCACTTGATTGAGCGGAAATAAATTTCTTCTTCCTGGAGCAATTGAGTCACTAATTGCACATTGAGTTTATCTTTTTCTTCAATATTTTTTTTGGCCACATAATTTTTTAAATAATGAACAAATTTTTCATGTGTGGCAATGGATTCTGGTCGAAGAAGGTAGGTAAAATAAGGTTGTAAACGTTTAAATAAGTCAGCAAATCGTTCTTGTTGACTAAGCGTTTTCTGACTAGGGGAGCGTTGATCGGATAATCGAAGATTTAAGACTTTATCTTCTGGCTTAATTTGTGAGGCAATTAATTGTCTAAACTCTTTAAAATCATTGGCAAGGCCTGAAAATTGTTTTTTATTAAGCGTTCGCTTTTCCTTGGGATTTGTTTCTAATGGGACGATTTCATTGATTTTATAAGTGCTGGTAGTTACTGGATAAGCATATAAAACAGGATCAGTTTGTTGGTGCGCAGCATCAATAATGTCTTTATTGAGTTGAATATGAAATAACTGACTATTCTTTTTTTTGGTAATAAAGGCTTGTAGCTCAGATTGTTTGGCTAAAATAAAACTTAAGTGATCCGGTGGCAATTGCCGGGTAACCCAACGTAAGGAGGGTTTTAAATAAGACGTCCAAGTGCCTGTAGTTAACAAACCTGAAACAATCTGCTCATCAATATCTGGGTCTAGTTTAGCCAGGTAAGGACGAAAGACTTTATAATGCTGAGTCAGTTTTTCTTTAACCGCGGGGGGTAATTGATGAAGGCAAAGCGTTTTGTATTCTGCCTTGCTTTGTAATTCCGCGTAGAAGCCATTTAACGCATCCTCTGCCAGCTGGGCTTTAAAGAGCATTTTGTTTGCTGTATCGATCCGTTCGTAAGCTAACTCTAATCTTAAATCAATAAATCGTGTATCTTCTATGGTAAGTAATTCTTCACCTTTTGCATGAAAATCAATTGCTTTTTGCGGAAGATAGGTGAGTGCTTGATACAGCTTTTTTACTTCTTTCATTAAAGGAGCTGATAAAGTACCAGGCTTTAACATGCAGTTAACTTCAACTTTATCTATTAGGCCAAATAAAGTGGGTAAAATTTCATATTTTAATTGCGCGAGTTTATCTCGGACCAAATCTTGAGAGTAGTCGCTTAACTCACCAATTTGCTCCAGGGTTGTCATGGATAAAATGATAAGATTGCGAATAATATGAATATAATTTAAGAATTTCAGGGAAATAAAAAGATTATTGCCTTGAAGTTTTTCGATATCATTTAACAAGTGCAAGGCGGCACTTTTTAGCTCATCTAATTTTTCTTGATTAAGTTTAGGTTCTCGTTCCTTAATTTCTGAGGAATATTTTTGAATTATTTTGGTTAAATCCTCAATATAACTAGGTAAAACAGCGCTAAATTGGGTAAGAAAATTATAATCGACCTCACCACCTAATGGTCGCATTTGATCGGCGGCAATACCGCTAACCTCTCCTGCTTTATAACTAAAGGGGAACTCTCTGATTACATTGTTGGTTTTTTCTTTTTGCTCCTCAGCAAATTTTTTAATTGGAGCCAAATGAGAAAGGATAAATTCAAATTCTTCTTTAAACATTTCTTGTAGATCAATGTCTAAGTGAATTGCTAAGTAGCTGGCTTCATAAGCTGTTTCAATGGTGTTACTAAGTAGCAATTTTACATCAGCAAATTTCTTGGATATGTCATTGATGTCAATTTCTTCTAAATCTTTAAATGTTAAGCGAGCATAATAAAGCGCGTTAATCAGTTTTTTTATCTGTGTAATATTATCAGGCTCTTGTTCGAAGTGAGTAAAGGGTACGCCTGTGGTATTAATTTTCTTAAAATAAGGGGCAACATGTGGGTTAGCATATTCACTGTTGATAATTTCGAAGGCTTTGGCGTTAACTTTTTCAATGAATTTAGAAAGTTGATTTTTCTTAAAAGACTCTAATAATTTTATGTATTCTTGAATCATCAGCTAAGCCAATTTTATTTGTATCAGTTGGGATGGCAAATTGCTACCTTAATAGGGTGCTAGTTTAAGTTATAATACTTAAGTTAACCTTAAGAGAGTAGCTTCTATCTTATTTTCAAAGAAATTTCAAGCGTGAAATCAGCTACCTTATCCTGCCGTTGCGGATAATCTGTATACGCTTCAATCTGAATGGACTGATTTATACGTTCTTTGGTTCGCTGAGCTTCTTTAATCATGGCGGCAACGGTTTTTCCCTCAGAACAAATGAAATAAACATCCGATTCAGGCCGACGCAAGAAATTAGCCTGAAAGGATTTAAAAACTAAAGCAATTTTGCAATGCGCTAAATATGCCTGATAAAAACCATGTAAACCTCCTGCCAAATCAGCTCCTGCTGCCAGAGCCCCAAAGTACATGGAATTTAGATGATTACGGCTACGTCGATTAAGCGGTAAGCGAATTACTATTTCTTCTTCAGTAAGCTTAATCAACCGGGGTTTTAAATAACCAAGCAGAGCAATTTTGAAATGGCAGAAATACCAGAAAAATAATTTAAAACGTAGCATATGGCTCATGGTTTCTCCTGCTTTATCATATTCAAAGTTTGGATGAGAAAGGTTTTGTTGGTGTTGCTTTCAATAATCATTAAGGAAAAAGCAACTTTGGCTTTAATTTCCGGGAAAAACATTTCTTCATTTACTTGCCAATATTTGATTCCTGATGCATCTCCTGAATCAACTATTTTGGGCTCAATTAAAAATATGGGGTGAAGGGTTATTTGTTTTTGGCGAATTATTGGCAAATAATCTTCTATAAAATCATTTATCTTTTTCCACGCAGGTTCAGTGAATCTCTTGCTAAATTTTGAAGTATCATTACTGTCATAATTAAAATCAATCGAAAAAGCTTTTAATAAGGTTTGGTTTGCCCATTCTGTTACTACTGTACTATTATCATTAGAAGCGAATACTGATGTAGAGGTTATCAGTAATATTCCAAGCAGAAATGACTTCATATTTGAAAATCCTTTTATACTGAAATAGTTATAAAACGATTGTAGCAGAATCTTGTCATATTCTTACTCCCAAAAATAAAAATCGCTATACGCTACGTTATTTTAAGGTCATAATTAACCTCAAATTTTGGAAAATTATAAATTAATTTGTAAAAATATTATGCATGCTATTAGTATACGGGGTGCAAGAACCCACAACTTAAAAAATCTTGATCTGGATTTGCCTCGCGATAAGCTCATTGTTATTACCGGGCTTTCTGGTTCCGGTAAGTCTTCGCTGGCTTTTGATACTCTCTATGCAGAAGGGCAGCGTCGTTATGTGGAATCATTATCTGCGTATGCAAGACAATTTTTATCAATGATGGAAAAACCAGAGGTTGACTCGATTGAAGGTTTATCACCAGCTATTTCCATCGAGCAAAAGGCAACCTCCCATAATCCTCGTTCTACTGTAGGAACGATTACTGAAATTTACGATTATTTACGCTTACTTTATGCGCGTGTTGGTGAGCCGCGGTGCCCCACGCACCATGTCAGTTTACATGCGCAAACTGTTAGCCAAATGGTGGATCAAATATTAGCCTTGCCTACTGACTCTAAAGTGATGATTTTGGCTCCCGTAGTACGGGAACGTAAGGGAGAACAGGTTCAACTGTTGCAACAGTTGCAGGCTAAAGGATATGTGCGTGCACGTATTGATGGTGAGCTGTATGAGTTAGACTCGCCTCCAAAATTGGGATTACGAACCAAGCATACCATTGAGGTCGTTGTTGATCGGTTTAAGGTAAGGCCAGATATTGCGCAACGACTTAGCGAATCTTTTGAAAATGCATTAAATTTGGCTGAAGGGCTTGCGGTTGTTGCTTCAATGGATAACCAATTTAACGATTTAGTATTTTCTTCCAAATTTGCCTGCCCTGAATGTGGTTATAGTTTAAGTGAATTAGAGCCTCGACTGTTTTCTTTTAACAATCCGGTAGGTGCTTGCCCTGATTGTGATGGTTTAGGTGTCGATCAATTTTTTGATCCGGATCGAGTGGTTCATGACCCAACAGCCAGTTTAGCGGAAGGAGCCATACGTGGATGGGATAAGAAGACCAATTATTATTATTCAATGTTAGAGTCATTGGCTAATCACTATGGGTTTAGTACAGATACTGCTTTTTGTGATCTTCCTCAAGCAACTCAGGATTTGGTGTTATATGGTAGTGGCCGTGAAGTAATCGAGTTTCAGTATCATCGTCCGAACGGTGGTTACATGGTAAAGCGCCATGCTTTTGAAGGAATTATTCCTAACATGCAACGTCGTTATCGCGAGTCTGATTCGAGTATGATCCGGGAAGAGCTCGCTAAATATTTATCCTCTCGACCCTGTCAAACTTGTCACGGAGCTCGTTTACGCGAAGAAGCAAGGCATGTTTTCATTGATGATAAGAATTTACCTGAAATTACTGCCTACTCCATTGAAAATGCATTCGAATTTTTTAAAAATTTACGCTTAACCGGCTATAAGGGTGAAATAGCCGCTAAAATTAATAAAGAAATAGTAGAGCGCTTGGGTTTTTTGGTTAATGTAGGACTGGATTATCTTTCGCTTGCTCGCAGCGCAGAAACTTTGTCAGGTGGCGAGGCTCAACGCATACGGCTAGCTAGCCAAATTGGCTCTGGGCTGGTAGGGGTCATGTATATTTTAGATGAACCTTCAATTGGCTTGCACCAACGGGATAATGATCGATTATTAAAAACACTCATGCATTTACGCAATTTGGGTAATACGGTCATTGTCGTTGAACACGATGAGGATGCCATTCGTAGTGCAGATTTTGTACTAGATATCGGTCCAGGAGCTGGAGTCCATGGTGGGCAGGTTGTAGCAAAGGGAACACCAGCTGAAATTATGGCTAATCCTAATTCGCTTACTGGGCAATATTTATCTGGCAAACAGTCGATAGTAGTTCCTCAAGAGCGATTGCCAGTTAACCCAGAAAAAATGATTCATTTAAAAGGGGTTACCTGTAATAACCTAAACCAAGTGAACGTTAGCATCCCATTGGGGCTAATGACTTGTATTACAGGTGTTTCAGGATCAGGGAAGTCCAGTTTAATTAACGATACCCTTTTTCCTATCGCTGCCAATAAACTAAATCGCGCCAGTTTATTAACCCCTGGCGCAGTAAAAGAAATCACTGGATTAGACTTATGTGACAAAGTGATTGATATTGATCAAAGCCCTATCGGCCGTACCCCGCGTTCAAATCCTGCAACTTATACTGGCTTGTTTACTCATGTAAGAGAGCTCTTTGCTGGGACACCAGAGTCGCGTGCGCGCGGTTATCAACCAGGGCGATTTAGTTTTAATGTTCGTGGCGGACGTTGTGAAGCTTGTCAGGGGGATGGTTTAATCAAGGTTGAAATGCATTTTTTACCTGATATTTATGTGGCTTGTGATGTTTGCCATGGTCAGCGCTACAATCGAGAGACTTTAGATATTCAATACAAGGGTAAAAATATCCATGAAGTATTAGACATGACGGTAGAAGAGGCCTGTGTCTTTTTTTCCGCAATTCCTGTCTTGGCAAGGAAATGTCAAACATTAATGGACGTTGGTCTTTCCTATATTAAATTAGGCCAAAGCGCTACTACGCTTTCCGGTGGCGAGGCACAACGAATTAAATTAGCCCGCGAATTATCAAAACGCGGTACCGGTAGTACCTTGTATATCCTTGATGAGCCAACAACTGGCTTGCATTTTCATGATACCAAGCAGTTATTATCAGTCTTATTTCGTTTACGCGAGCAAGGGAATACCATTGTGATTATTGAGCATAATCTGGATGTAATTAAGACGGCAGATTGGATTATTGATTTAGGCCCTGAGGGGGGCAGCAAAGGGGGGCGAGTTATTGCCACGGGCACTCCAGAACAGGTAGCTGCATGCAAGCAATCGTTCACAGGACAGTTTTTGATTCCTATTTTAACGGCGTAGGATCTGGCTTAGTGTGGTGAATTGTTGAATCAAAACGAGTTGGCTTAAAAATGCGGCGAGGTTTTTGTCTATTTTTTAGATAGTAAAACCGCTTTTCCCTGTTTTTTTCATAAATTTTTAGCTATAAATTAGGTAGAACATTATGCAAGGATTACAAAAATGGGAACTTTTTTTCTTATTCTATTAGTTATTGCGGTCCTTTTCGTGTTGTGGGCGATAGGGATATACAATTCTTTGATTAGTTTAATTGAAACCATCAATAATGATAAAAAGCAAATTGATATTCAATTGGATAGGCGTTTTAAAGTCTTCGAATCTTTAATTGATACAGTAAAAAAATACATGGATTATGAGCAAACTACTTTAAAGGATGTAGTCGCCCTGAGAAATCAAGCTCAGGCTGCAAAAGCAGCTGGCGACGAACAGGGGCGTATCGAAGCAGAGAATGGCATTTCCAAAATTGCTTCAGGCATTAATGTGGTATTTGAGCAATATCCTGATTTAAAAGCCAATCAGAACGTGTTGCAATTGCAAGAAGAAATAGTAAATACAGAAAATAAATTAGCCTATGCCAAGCAAGCATACAATGATGCTATAGAGCGTTATAATGCAAAGAAAAAATCGTTTGTGGAGTCGATGGTTGTTAATTTTTATCCAGCACAATTGGATAAAGAATTTATTTACTGGGGCCTCCCTGAAGAGCAGATTCAGGCTAAGGAAGATTATACTGTCAAGTTTTGAGTATAAAAGATGAGCCTTGCAGACTATCATAGCAGTGTAAGTGATTGGCGAGAGCAAATACGAAAAAACCAACAAAGAACACGTATTGTGATAGGATTATTCATTGGCGTGTATTTAATTGTTGGTTTTATCGCTGATGTCGTGGTATTAAAAACCATGTACCCTCAAGCGTCAATCGATGTCTGTGTTAGTGCACTGTTGCATTTAAAAGTGATTCCTTACGTCACCTTGCTCATGCTTGGGATAGCTTTAATCTCGTTATTAATTACCTATTCGCTTTATGATCGCATCATGCTATTAGGCACAGAATATCATGAGGTCACTCCACAAACAGCTCGTAATTTGCAAGAGCAACAATTATATAACGTTGTTGAAGAGATGACGGTAGCTGCTGGGCTCCGATATGTTCCCAAAGTATTTATTATCGAAGCAGACTATATGAATGCTTTTGCCAGTGGGTACAGTGAAAAGTCAGCTATGGTCGCTATTACACGAGGTTTAATGGAGAAGCTGGATCGGGCGGAATTGCAAGCAGTCATGGCTCATGAATTGAGCCACATCAGGCACGGTGATATTAAGCTTACGCTAACTGTTGCGATTTTGAGCAATATCATCTTGATAGTTATTGATATGCTATTTTATAGCATGTTATTCAGACGGAATAACGATCGTCGCGATGATAATCGTTTGTTTGTGATTATTATGGTTTTGCGTTATGTCTTGCCTTTATTGACTATTTTATTAACGCTATTTTTAAGCCGTACAAGGGAATACATGGCAGATGCAGGTTGTGTTGAATTGATGCGCAACAACGAACCTTTAGCACGTGCTTTATTAAAAATTAGTTCCGATCATCAACAGAATGCAGATTATTACAGGCAAGAATATGGAAATACTCCTCATGAGCAAGTAAGGCAAGCGTCTTATCTTTTTGATCCATCTGATATTGATCCAGTGAAATCTTTAAGTAATGCCTTTGATACCCATCCCTCTATAGAAGATCGTTTGCGCGCCTTAGGCTTTATGCGTAAGTAAGTCATTGGCTTTTTAACACTTAATTGTATCTAAACCTGTTTTACATTTATGATAGTAGTTGGATAAATCTTGGAAATTCTAGCACGTTAGCTAAAATTAATAGGTTCTTAGTGGTGAGACCCTCATAAATTACAACTATTCTATTAAGGACATGTTTGGTGGCAATAAGACAATTAAAATCAAAACGGACAAGAATTTATTTAGGGCTATTATGCGCTGTATTTGTCTTTGTTATTGAAATAGCGCGTTTACCATTGCTGCGGTTTGTAATGCGGCAATTAGATAGTCGAATTTATGATCAAATAGTCCAGTTTTCTCGAGTGACACCACCGACAGAGCCAAAAGTTATTATTATTGATATTGATGATAAGTCGGTTCAGGAGGAAGGACAATGGCCATGGGCACGAGATAAAATAGCTCTTTTAGTCAATAAATTAAAACAGGCAGGGGTCGTGACAATCGGTATTGATTTAGTGATGTCTAATGCCGAAGAGAATTCTGCACTGGGTTTAAAAAAAATTTTATTGCCGATGATGGCAACCTTTACCTCAAAGCAGCAGCAATTACCGCAGTTACTCACTGAAATTGCTCCCAAAGTAGATAATGATCTGCTTTTTGCTCATTCTTTAGTAGATCATAATGTGGTCTTTGGTTTTTTGTTTCATAATGATCCTAAAGTACGTAAGGGAGAGTTACCGCCACCTCTGACCTATCCAGATGGCTCAATTATTTACCGAAATCATCTGCCTATCCATCAATTTACAGGGTATAACGGAGTATTAAAACTCTTTCTTGAGGCAGGAGAGCAGGCTGGTTCTATTTCTATCTTGCCAGATGAAGATGGCTATGTACGCCACAATCTTCTTCTTCCTAGTTACACAAATCTACTTTACCCCTCATTACCTCTGGCTGTTGCAATGAATTATTTCCACGTTGAGCACCTGACGTTGAAAACATTCCGAGGCCATTTACAAGGTGTACAAATGGGGCCAATTTATATCCCCACGACGGAATATGGTCAAATTGTAGTTCCATTTTGGGGGCCACCACGAACTTTACCATACTATTCAGCAACTGATCTTATGCATGATAGGATCGATCCCCAAAATTTGCGGGGCGGTATTGCAGTAATTGGCTCAACCATGATTTTACTAGGTGATCTGCATCTATCTTCTATAGGAGCCTTATTTCCTGGCGTAGAAATGATGGGAAACATGATTAAAGGAATTATTAGCCAAAAGTTAATTACTCAATATTATTGGCATAACCTTTATGGCTTATTTTATTTTGTATTAATTATCGTATTTTTTACTCTTTTATTTGCTTCTTTAAATGCAGTAGGCGTTTTACTGGCTGGAATAATAAGCGTTTTAACAATTCTAGCTTTTATGGTTTATCTTTATACGGTTAAAAATGCCTATATTCCTTTTTCTTTCGTGGTATTGTTAATTATTTTTCAAACCATAAGTAACATTGCCTACCTTTTTAGCGTTGAGAAAAAACAAAAAAGAAAACTAAACCAACTCTTTGGACAATATGTTCCTGAGGAATATGTCAAAGAATTAGTCGATTTTCCTGAGCAATCCAGCATGGAAGGACAGGTTCGTCACATGACGGTTTTTTTTAGTGACATTCGCAATTTTACTGCAATTAGCGAACCTTTGGAGGCTACTGAAGTTAAACGTTTGCTCAATACTTTCTTCACACCCATAACGGAAATAATTTTTAGTTTTCGGGGAACCATTGATAAGTATGTAGGTGATATGATTGTGGCTTTTTGGGGGGCGCCAATCCAGGATGAGGAGCATGTTTCCCATGCCATTATGGCCGCTCTTGCAGTGGTAAAGAAATTGCCTGAAATTAATGAAAAAATGATGGAACAAAATTTACCGCCTGTAACCATTGGTATCGGTTTAGCCACTGGGCTTATGAATGTGGGGGACATGGGGTCTGAGTTTCGCAGGGCATACACTGTACTAGGTGATACAGTGAATTTAGGTTCTCGTTTGCAAGACCTAACCAAATTTTATCATGTCAATATATTGGTCAGCGATGCAACGCGTGAAGGGCAAAATCAAATAGTATGGAGACCTATTGATCGGATAACAGTTTTAGGACGTAAAAATAGTTTGATGATTTATCAGCCCCTTGGTTTAAATACAGAGATATCCAAGGAAATGATGATGGAGTTAGATCAATATCAACAGGCTTTGGATTCTTTTTATGCACGTGACTGGACTGCTGCAGAAGAACGATTTACTGCATTGCAGAGGAAGTCTCCTGATACTTATCTCTATCAATTATATCTTGAACGTATCGCTGCTTTTAAAGAAAATCCACCCGATAAAAACTGGGATGGAACTTATACTCATTTACATAAATAATCACTGAGCTACAGCTGTTATGAGCAGCTGGTTTTTATTCACGTAATCCCACACCTTTTTTTAACAGGATTAAGTTCAATGCGGTTAGTATTGCTAGCATCAAAATAATAATGCTCATGGAAAGCCCAAGACTGACTTCGCTTTGTCCAATCATGGTTTGGCGTAAAGCATTAACCATATATAAGATTGGGTTAAGCCAGGATACTTTTTGCCAAAATGGAGGAAGCATGGAGGTACTATAAAAAACACCACCTAAATAGGTTAAAGGTGTAAGCACGAAAGTTGGAATAATCATAATGTCATCAAAATTACGCGCAATCATGGCATTAGTAAATCCTGCCAATGAAAAAACAGCGGAGACCAGTAAAACAACGACTAGCGTCATTGGTAAATGACTAAATTCAATAGTGAGGAAAAAACTGGCAATGAGAAAAACCAGGATGGCTACGATTAAGCCGCGAAATACACCGCCTAGAACATATCCCAATAACAAGAAACTATTGCGCATGGGACTAATGAGCATTTCTTCAATACTTTTTTGAAAACGGACACTAAAAAGTGAAGTAGATACATTACCATAGGAATTCACAATGACGGTCATCATAATTAAACCAGGGGCAATAAACATGGGATAGCTTACCCCATGAATCTCACCAATACGTGGCCCTATCAAACTGCCAAAAATCAAAAAATACAGGGCAGTAGTAATAACCGGAGGTAAAAAGACTTGGCTGGCAATACGAAACATGCGTACCAGCTCACGGCGTACCAGGGTATATAAAGCGATCAACTGTTGTTTAATGGCCATTTTTTATTAAATCCAAAAAGAGTTCTTCCAGACGGTTTGTCTTATTGCGCATGCTGTGAATAGTAATGCCGTGCTGAGATAAAAGAGTAAAAACATCGTTTAAGCTTAAGCTATTATCGACGCGAACTTCTAACGTATTGTTATCAACTAAAGTAAGTTGCAATGCATCTAAATTGGGTATGTGTTCAATTGGTTGTTCGGTATTAAAAATAAAGGTTTGATGATGCAATGTCTTCAATAAGGCTTTCATCGAGGTATTTTTGATAATTTGCCCTTTATCAATGATGGCAATATTTTTACATAATTGCTCTGCTTCCTCCAGATAATGTGTTGTGAGGATAATGGTTGTACCCTCTGCATTGGTTCGGGTTAAAAACTCCCACATGCTATGACGAATTTCTATGTCAACACCAGCTGTTGGTTCATCGAGGATTAAAACTTTGGGTTGATGGACTAGGGCTCGGGCAATCATTAATCGGCGTTTCATGCCTCCAGATAAGTGGCGGGCAATGGAGCGGCGTTTTTCCCAAAGTCCTAATTGTTCAAGAAGGGCTTCGGCACGAGGCATGGCTTTTGTTCGAGAAATACCATAATAACCTGCCTGGCTTAAGAGGATTTGCTCACACGTTTCAAAAATATTAAGATTTATTTCCTGCGGAACCAATCCGAGACAGGACTTTGCTTTTTCCGGTTCTTTATCGAGATCAAAACCATAGACTTTAATGCTGCCTTTGGTTTTCTTTAATAAAGTGGTGATTAAACCAATCGTCGTTGATTTACCTGCGCCATTAGCGCCAAGTAGCGCAAAAAAATCGCCTTTGGCAATAGTTAAATCAATTCCCTTTAAGGCCTGGACTCCATTGGCATAGGTTTTGGTCAGTTGTTGAATATCTAGGGCGTGCATTGTGAACCAGGTAAAATAAAAGTATCATAACGTGGACTTTCACTAACGGCAAGTCAACCTATGCTAAGCGCTCTGGTTTTCATCCAGCCAGTGATACTGTAGCGTGGTTGATGCGTAATGCACACTTCATGGGGTAATTCACTGTTAAAACAAATGAAGCGATTTCCTTTTGGTGCTACAGTTTGAACCAAACGATCTTCCTGGTCATAAAGATGGAGTTCTCCTCCATGATTTTCTTGCCAATCTGGGTTTAAATAGTAGACAAAGGAAACTTTACGAGTTTTTTGGCTAGCAAATTGGTCAATGTGCTTTTTATAGTAGGTGCCTGGTTGATAATTGGCGAAATGAGTTTCAAACTCATTAATACTCAAGAAAAGGTGCTGATTAAATAAGTGCGCCAAGCTTTTTATTTTATTCAAAAAGAGTTGTAAGGCAGGATGTTCTTCATTGCCCTCTATCCAGAAAATTTTATCTGCTCGAATCGTGTTATTTTGTTGAGAGGTCAAATTAAGGCCAATTTTGGCACTTCGAAATAAACCGTGTTCATAAAATTGTTGAGCTAAGGTACATAAGGAATGGTAATCGTCTGAAGGCAATAATTCATCAATAAGATAAAAGCCTTGTTGGCATAATCCCTGTATAAGAAGTTCGGAGTTTTTCATGTTAATGCCCCTCAAGCAAATGCTCATATTCACGCCATTTAGGCATAAATTGAGTCATAAAATTATAAAAGCGCTTATTATGTCGGGCTTCTAATAAATGTACCAATTCATGCACCAAAACATATTCCAGGCATATTTGGGGTTTTTTAATTAAATGTAGATTTAACCAAATGCGTGCTGCTTTAGTGTTGCAGGAACCCCAGCGCGATTTCATTTTTTTTATTCCCCATTCCCTTACCTTCACTCCGATAATGGTTTCCCAGTGCACAATTAATTCGGGCAAGAGATTTTGCATTTGCTTTTTGTACCATTGATCAAGTAGTCGTTGATGATCAGCTTCGGTGCTGGAAGGGGGAGCAAAGCAGTGGACAATCGATTCAGTGATCTGGATTTGCGGGGCATTTTGATTTTCTTCAACAATAAATAAATAATTTTCCCCCAGAAAAGGGATTGAACTTCCAGTTTGTAATTGAGTTGGCGTCATTTTTGGACGGTTACGTATGCGTTCTCGATGAGTATGTATCCATTCTCTTTTTTCGCTCAAGCTTTGCCGAATTAACTGCTCGTTGAATCGAAAGGGAACACTGATTTTCACTGTGCCATCAGGGGGATAAATGCGTAAGTTCATATTTTTTACGCGTTTTTTTATAATTTCTATGGGGATACCATCAAATTCAATAATCATGAAGAGTAAATAGAAAAAAATAAAGGGGTTATTCTACTACCTTTGTGCCCCAATACAAGGACTGTCTATGTATTCTCCATTAATATTAAGCACCATATTAACATTAGCTCGCTGGTAACGGGTTAGCATGTCATATTCTTCTTGGGTAACATAACCAAAAGAATGACCACAATAAACGAGAGAATGCGCTCTTGGATTCGGTTTAGTAAACAGTGGCAAATCACATTCCCAACGAAACTGCGTCAGATCACAATTTGCCAAAGCAAGCTGAAAGGGTAAAAGCAAGAGCGGCAAAGTGAGATAGTATTGTTTTTTCATGGGAGGTCATTTAGTGATTTATTTTTTTTAAGTATAGGATAATAATCGTAAAAAAACAGCGGATATTATCTAGGAGAGTTATGTTATCCAGTTTTATATGCCTTACTGCATTACGTCAGGGTGATTTCTTGACTTTTCTAAGATGGCCCTCAGTTGTTTATGCCAAGTATAATCCTAATGCTAATAATGGGACAAAAGGCGAGATGCCTGGAGCAGATCAACTAATTGATTGCCTGATATTTGAATGGATTAAATATTCTTTCAGCGAAAAAGATATTGAGCAAATGGCTCTTTTAAGGGCTGTTTTAGATAAGGATGATGAGTTATTAATGGATCAGAAACGCCATTATTATTGGGTAATGCTCACTTCAGCGCTTATTTCTTGTATGGCCTATCAAAGTTATCAAGTGAACGATCAAATTACATCTTCAACGGCTTCTAGTTCAGAAGAAATTCATGCCTTATTTGCAAATATAACAATAAAAGCTGCTGATTTAAGTGAAGTCGTTTTAAAAGACTCT
>CAZTYT010000023.1:0-17767 GCA_964618245.1 uncultured Legionella sp.
CACTAGGAGAACAATGATGCCTTTAGATTATGAAACATTACGCATAATATGGTGGGTTTTGCTTGGAGTTTTACTGATTGGCTTTGCTGTATTCGATGGCTTTGACCTGGGCGTCGCAATGTGGTTGCCGTGGATAGCTAAAAATGACATGGATAGACGAATCCTAATTAACAGTATAGGGCCTACATGGGAGGGAAATCAGGTCTGGTTTATTTTAGGTGGTGGCGCAATTTTTGCCGCCTGGCCTGCTTTGTATGCTCTTTCTTTCTCTGGTTTTTATTTAGCTATGTTGCTTGTACTATTAGCCTTGATACTACGACCAGTAGGTTTTAAATATCGTTCAAAAATAAATCACTCTGCATGGCGCAATTTTTGGGATTATGCATTATTTGTAGGCGGTTTTGTTCCTTCCTTAATTTTCGGTGTAGCTATTGGTAACGTGCTACAAGGAGTGCCTTTCTATTATGATGATCACTTGCGTCCGTTTTATACGGGGACTTTTCTGTCCTTACTTAATCCGTTTGCTCTACTGTGCGGTGTTTTATCAGTACTTATGCTAGCGATGCATGGCGCATTTTTTCTTAATGTTAAAACAGTAGGTCATCTCCAATCTAAAGCAATAAATGCTGGTAAAGCATGTGCTTTCCTTTCTGTGCTTTTATTTATCGGCGCGGGGGTTTGGCTACATTATGGAATAAATGGCTACAGCTTAACAAGCTTAGTTCCTCACGACGGCCCATCTAATCCTCTCTATAAGACAGCCATAAAACAAGCAGATGCATGGTTTGATAACTATCGTCATTACCCTATAACTCTTCTGGCTCCTTTATTGGGTATTATCGGTCCACTTTTAGCATTAACATTAGCACGTTATGCCAAAATAGCATTTATTTTCAGTGGATTATCTGTAATAGGGATTATTAGTACCGTGGGTGTTAGTATGTTTCCTTTTATATTGCCCTCTTCTACTAACCCTGGACAAAGTTTAATTGTTTGGGATAGCTCTTCTAGTCAATTGACCTTATTTATTATGCTGATTGCGACCGGAATCTTTATGCCCATTATACTCGCTTACACTACGTGGGTTTATCGGGTTTTACGCGGGAAGATCACTGAAGAAACCATTACTCATAACAAAGAAACTGCTTATTAGGAGGTCATTATGTGGTATTTTTCCTGGATTTTAGGTACAGGCCTAGCCTGTGCCTTTGCGATATTAAATGCAATGTGGCTTGAACTACGAGATGATGATGAAACCAATCAGTCATTGTAGTGGCATTTTCCTAGCGCCAAGGCGCATAGTGTCAGGTTAAGGTAAAAACCAAGTATCATTCTTCGTTCCTTCTCTCTCTGAATCTGCGGGGTTTTATTCAGAGAGATCTTCACAAAATTTAACTATCTCAATTGACCCACGAATTCCCGTGGTCGCTGCCGCGGGGATTCGAAGAAGACTTATCTACTCGAAAGCAAAAAGCAAGGCCTGTCCCCATAGGTGCTCCGACGCTAACGAAGGCTTCCCACAATAGAATACAGGCGGTTTCGACCTGAATTTTTCGCTTGATACAATGCCTTATCAGCTTCATTTAAGCATTCTTCAACTGTAGTATTCATAGCATTCGAAATATAGACTCCTATTGAGACGGTGTAGTTTATTTTTTGTCCTGATGGCATTTCAAAAGGGCTCTTTTCAATTAGAGACCGAAGCTTTTCCGCAGCCTCAAGAGCATTTTTCTCCAAAACATTAGGTAGGACGATGGCAAATTCCTCGCCACCAATGCGACCAACCAAATCAGTACTCCGTAAATCCTGCTGCAACAGCGTGCTAAAATGCTGTAAAACTAAGTCACCTATTTTATGCCCGTTCATGTCATTTACTTTCTTAAAATAATCAATATCTACCATTAAAATAGCTATGTTATATTTCATACGTCTAGCGCGTTCAAATTCCAACTCAACTTGTTCAATGAAATATCTTCTATTATTTAAGCCTGTCAGAGAATCTTGATTAGCATACTGTTCTAATTTGGCTATCAGGTATTTTTGCTGGGTTATATCCATAATTTGCGCAATGAAATATTTGACGTTTTGATTTGTATCATGCACTACAGAACCGGTTAATAAAATCCAAATGATATGGCCGTCTTTATGAAAGTATCTTTTTTCTAATTGATAATTACTGAGCGTTCCATCTAATAATTGTTTCACATACCCAAGATCGGTCTGTAGATCATCAGGATGTGTAATGTCGATGAATGTTTTTTTCAATAGCTCATCCGATGTATATCCTACAAGCTGACACAATGCCTTATTAACTTGTACAAAACGGCCATCAATGTCAACAATTGCCATCCCTATAGCAGCAGCTTCAAACACAGAATGAAAGCGTTCTTCAGATTCCCGAAGTACATCTTCATGAATTTTCCGTTCAGTGATGTCGGTAGATACACCACACAACCCATAGATCTTATGGTTATCGTCTACTTCATATAGCGGTGTTTTTACCTCCCAATAGACACGAGAATGACCATTAGGTTCTATGGAGTGAATTTCTTCTTGCGTGGTTATCTGCTGGTAAAATACCCTGTTATCAATCTCATGCAACCGTTTTACGGTGGCCTCAGGAAAGAAATGATTATCATCCAAATTTGCTAGTTCTGATTCAGAGCATTTAAACAACCTAAGCGTTGGTTTATTAGCATAGATATAGTGGTGATTAAGGTCTTTCATATACACATATACCGGTATACAATCTAGAGCATCGGACAAACGTTTTGCTTTAGATAAGGCCGATCTCATCTTTTTTCGTGTAAATATGAAATATTCCCCCACTAACGAAAAAATACCCCCATTAACACAAAAGTAAACAAGCGTTACTATGGAAGTATGTTCGTCAATGTAAACAGGCTGAACAAAGCTAGAATAATAAACAAACAAACAACTAAAAAATGTTGCAAATATTCCCACATAAAACCCACCCCATAAAGCAGGGAGCGTCACTGCGAGATAAAAAGGTCCAAACCCTAAAAAAATAGAATAATGATTCCATACCAAGATACGGATTAATCCTAAAATAATAACTATAATGCTCGTTGAAACAAGCTTGAAAAATATATTCACATGGGAAAATAGTTTCAAATTGCTCCCTAACGAAAAGATGATGCCCATATTATAAATCTAACACAAAATTACAGGTATATTATTGCGAGTATTACAGTATTGCTGGTTTTTCCGTGACTTTGCAGCAAAAAGGCATTGAGTCCTTATTTTCACCACAACCTATTAAAGCGGCTTATCTTTAGCAAAGGAGATAAGACCACGAAACAACAAGACTAATCTATAAAGGTAGAAGAGAAGACCACCGATGCAGAAGAATCTGAAGCGAGCCCTTCAAATGATGGGGCCATGAGCCCAAAGAGTGCGCAGCACATGGACGCCTTCTGCATACCGCCTACATCAATGCACAGGAACACACCATTGCCTTAGAGTCCCTAAGTGCTGGACAACACTGTCCACATCACTTTGGTGGTAGGCTTTATTCCATCAATCCTGACATCCTCATTAATATCAAAGAACAGAATTTAGTGTCCGGTAATAAATATTGGATTGAGAAGCTGCGATGTGCTTTATGCAATGAGATATTTTCAGCTAATATTCCGGCTCATGTCCACCAGGAAAAATATCATCTAAGTTTTAAAGTCATGTTAGCCTTACAAAAGGTAAGGCCATCAACTACATGTTAAAGCATTGGGAAAAACTCACCCGCTTTTTGCAAATTCCAGGTGCGCCCATCTACAACAATGACTTGGAGCGAGGATTAAAAATCCCTATCAGAGTGACTGCCGATTTTTGAAAGAGTATAATCACCCAATAGCCCCTTGACCTGCTCCCATAACTCATCGGGGATTTGCCCGCGCCTTATTCGTGCGGCTCGCCAGTGTCTAAAGGCTTGTTTGACCGTTTCTAGTTTATGGGTACCTTTTATCATTAAGTCCTCCTAAAATCCTTGAGGCTATAGACTAAACAACTACTCTGTCTCTAGTCACGCACGTTTGCCGAAAGTCCAGAGATCTCGCTGAATCAAACCACATGCGATTTATCTGTAAGGAAGTTAGCTACATGCTTGGTCTGACTGGGTCAGGGCCCGACCTACCTAGTAATATATTTTGTTGATCTGGCGGTTGATTTTCTTTGAAGAGAGAGGGGAAAAATGATTGATTCTGAGACATAATACATGTCTTTTCTTCTGGTTTGTCTGTTAAGTGATGAAGCGTTTCATGGAACGCTATATCAATATTACGTAATAAAATCGCTTTTTCTAATGGTTTGTGCATTTCTTTAAATTTTTGGCTAAGTGTTACTTGTTTAAAAACATCATTTTCCCCTAATGCCACGCCTACTGCAGCATATGTCCCTAAAATAAACGCGGTTACTAACACGCCCCACCCTAATACAGGGAAAGCAGCAAAACTGCTAAATACACCAATCCCATTTAAAAGTCCGGTAAATCCAGCGCTACAACCAGCAATGGAACCAAAAATTCCCACAAAGCTTGAAAAAGCAGAGGCTAGCATTTTAAAAATTGGCATGGGTTGTTGAGAAATACTTTCAGTAATTCGCTTTAAGATATTGTTTTTATTAATTTCTCCATTGTCCTTGTCAAATTCGTCACTCATAAGCTGTAAAATTTGACTTAAAGGAGAGTCACCATTTTTTTGGATAAACAACAAATCTTCTTTTAATTTCAATTTTAAATATGTATTAAAATCGACCTCCATAGAGCTACTTGTATATTTTTTTTTTAGGCAAGCAATATAATTATCCATATCATCTAACAATTTAACTTCATTTTTTTGTAATTGATTTTGTAATTGTTGCTTAGTATTGTTCATGTCGCGGTATGCAAAAAAACAAATAGCAAGACCCATAGCAACAAATAGACTAATACATACCGATCCGAGCGCCAAAGAAAGCACACCACCAATAGTGCCTCCTAGCAAGGTAAAAGTAATACCAAATAATGGCCAAGTTACTCCAGCAGCTGAACCAATACCATTAAAAGCTGATCTGAACATTATCATGAACAAAAACTCCAAAGTCCTTTAGGAAAGGGTATATTACAGGATCTTCACTTTGGAGTCGTTACAAAAATGTGGGTTTATAAACCAACCCAACGAATAAATTGACTAGAAGCATTTAAATTGACAGATGAATTTCCCTCAAAGTAAATAGTAAAACGACTAACCATTCCATTTTCACGAGCGCCATCATCAGGTTTTATTTCTTTAATTTTACCCAAATTAACAAATTGCATCTGTGTTTCATAATACCCGCCACGAACCACTTTCATTACTGGAATAACAAAATCAATCAGATTAACGCCACCTTCTTCCCTAACTAGGTTATTGGTAGCTAAATAATTTAATTCAGACGAATTTAAGGCAATATATTCAGCGCTATTGATTTGACGTCTAAGCATTCGTGTTAATGGGGCTATGTTATGAAATATACGTTGATAATCATCGGCAGAGATTACCGCTACCGGATTACTCTCTGAATTTTTATTGCCTTTATAACCACTAGTAATAAAGAAAATGTCATCACGTTGATCATCAGGCGGAATGGTAGTTAACATTGTGCCATTTGACGCTTTAGTCGTTACGGTTTGCTCACTTAGGGATTTGTCACAATTCAAAAATTTGGATTTTTCAAACCAATTATCGCTAGGATAATAAATCACTAATAACGATTTATCTTTAATTGTGTTAATAATGTCGTTAGAGCCTTGCAAAGGCAAAGCAGGACATCCCCAACTTCGCCCAGGCCTGCCATATTTTTTTATAAATCCCTCTTCGACATACCATCCGGAATGGATGACTACTGAACGATTAGAGGCATTATCATTAAAACTACGATCTAAACCATCTAAACGTAGAGAAAGCCCATCTCGACCATAATAAGCTTGTTGAGTTTGATAAAGACCAATACTACTTGCCTTACTATTAAATTTGTTAGAAAAATAGTTTGAAATTAATTGCCCAGATTTAATGCCATGTGACACATAGGTATGAAATAATAATTTTTTAGTTTTCAAGTCAAAAACCCATAACCTTTTTTCATTAGAAGGCAATGAGTAATCAATAACTGTTAAAATATTATTATGATCAACATTATAGGTAGCAACGCATTTTAGCATCGTGAGGACTTTATTAATAACCAACGGATTCAAAGAAGGGGCTTCATTACTTAACATCAAATGAATATCGTTAATCGATTGAGCACTGGTATAACCAGCAGCCAATACTGGAGTCACCACACTAAGCCAACGAACCTCTTCCTCTACTATTTTTTTCTGCTGAGGAAAATCTATTGGTAATGGTAAGTATGTTGATGTAGCAGCTAAAATAAATAGCATGAGCTTGCTCATAGCTGGTCCCTCAGTAAATGATATTTTTCCCTAACTTTTAATATAGCTCAAAATCTTAAACTGAGACCACCCATTTTTTTCCTATCTGCATTGGGGAAAAAACTGCTCCGCAACAGGTTCTATTTGGGCATTGTTTGCAAAATCTTGAGCTATCTTAGGCTTTGGACTCTGAGCAAATAACTCGGATAAGCGGTTAACTAATAACCGAATGTCGATTGTATTAACCACAGGATATTTTAGGCGTCCATGGTTAATTGCATGCACTTCGTCAATGAAACGTTTTTTAAGCTGAGCTTTAATTTGCCGGGCTACTCTTGGATCATTTTCAATTTGCTGTAGCTGTAAATTTACCATATCCCGATAATCTGAGATTAATTGATCCACTTTCTGTTTACAGGCGCTCACTTCATCAAGTAGCTTTGCCGTTTTAGTTTTAAATGCGGAAGAAAAATGCGCAAAAAAATTTGAAAGCCTTACCAAAAAACCATGATGAGTTTCCCTAAAGTTTTTTAAGCTCGCAGCATCTTCTTGGTATTGTGAGATAAAATCCATATTCTCTTTTACTGTACGCAATAAACTACAATAATCCCGAAAAGCGCTTTGGGTTTGTGCATGGATACGATTAAGCGGAATAAATGCATCAACCCTTTCAGTAACAATTAATTGATGCAAGTCTCTATTTTTTCCAACTAACTTGCTACTTATTTCTTCAACTTCAAGCTGCAGATTAATACGTTTTTTCTCAATTTCTGTTAAATAATTGGTTGCTAACTCTTTTAACAGATTTTTGCATTCGCTATCAAACGTCGCTGGTGTATAGGTTGTTATCAAATCTTGCGTTGTTTGTGGCATAAAGGAACGATAAGACTCAATAACAGGCGCAGCATAGTAACTGAGCATTCGAGTCATTCTTATTGACAATTCTTGTGCTTCTACCGCTTGACTCAATCGAACCATCTGGCTTAATAATTTATCTTTCAACTCGTCCTGAGTACTATCAATTAGTAATTGAAACAAAGGATTATTAGCATCAATTAATTCAGCAAAATACTTTCTTTGGGAAATTTGTTGTTCATTTTGTTGTATTATTTCTAAGAATTGGTTCATAGCCTGTCTTTTAGACTGCAGCTGCTCTTGATTTTTTTTCAATTCAATTAATCTGGCCAAATGAACCGTTATATTTTCCATAACTCCATCAAGTTGCATTAATTTCTGCAAAATGTTTAACTCGGCAAGAGATTGTGGTGATACTTCATTTTCTGTTAATTGTCTTAGGTATAATTGCTGGAAATAATTTTGTAATAGGATGGAAGCACTATCGCGTTGCTCTTGTACGGGTTCTAATTGCTTCGCTTTCTCATAAAGTTGCTTCAAACTGGTTTGTAGTAATTTTTTTATTCTTTCAATATTTACTATCTTGGAAGCTAACGCTGCGACCAAACCATTCATCAAATGTAACGAAATATTGGCAATACTTAACAAAGTATAAACCGTAAATAATAAATTTTTGGTTTGTTCGCGGCTTAAACATGAAAAATCAGCCTTATCTAATGATAATAATGATTGAATATTTTCCAGAATAATGTTAATCGTTAAGGTCGTTGGTGTTTTGCTATAAGCTGTAGCAAATCCCTCACTCAAATTGTCAAGAATAGCCGATAATGGTTTATTTTTTTCTTCTTCAGGCAACGCATCGCGTACCTCATCAATGGTTAGCTTAAAAAGCACTATAGCGCCTAAGGCCCGGCCATTAAAACGATCAAAATTCTGATACGTTGCTAAAACAGAACGATTTAATTCTCGTTTAATATCTTCAATAGTGATTTTACGGTCAACGTATTCTTTGATAAGCTCGGCTGTTAGTAAGTATTTTGATTCGTTCCCAGCCTGCGCCCCTCGCCACTGCTGAAATCGTTCTTTAATATTAGGCATACTTTCTCAAACTGAGTTTGTATTTATTTCGGAATGAAATATCATTCTATAATAAACAAGAATAGAAAAATACCAAAGAATCCCTTTAAGAACTTTTTGCCCCCTCTTTTTTTTATAAAAACTAATTGCTAAACTCGATGAAAAACATCCTCAATCTGAGTAACAAACCTAATGTTTGATGCAAAAACCAATATGAGTATACCAACTGATAGCAAAACCACTTCCACTCAGGAGAAAGTTGTTATCATTATCCCAACTCATAATGAAGCAGCTATCATACAAAATACGATACAACAGTTATTTACTGCCATTGCGCCTGTTAGCGCATATGATATACATGTACTGGTTTTTGATAGCGCCTCTACCGATGAGACACAAAAGCTGGTTTCCATGCTACAAGCAGATTACCCTAAACTACATTTACGGACCGAATCTACTAAATCAGGCCTTGGCTCTGCTTACTTGCAGGCGATGAACTATGCCTTACATGCATTGGAAGCAGATATAATTTTTGAGTTTGATGCAGATCTTTCGCACCAGCCTAAGTACATTCCCCCCATGCTTGAAATGCTCCAACACTATGATTGTGTAGTAGGCAGTCGTTATGTGCCTAAAGGCAGCATCCCAAAGGATTGGGCATTGCATCGTAAGCTATTTTCCACTCTTGGTAATTATGTGGCTCGAGCAATTCTCACCCCTAAATATAAAGATTTTACCAGTGGTTTTCGTGCAACACGCCGACAGCAATTGCTTAAAGCATTACCTGAAAAATTTCTTACTAATCAATATGCCTATAAATTACAACTTTTATGGACTTTGCATAAAAATAAAGCCAGGATTACGGAATATCCCATCGAATTTATTGATCGCAGTCAAGGTGATAGCAAATTACCTAAAAATAGCATTAGCGACTCACTGCGCGTAATTTTTATCTTACGTTATCGCGAGCTGCAACGCTATTTGAAAATGTGCCTGATAGGCTCCTTGGGAATGATTGTACAATTTGCTATTTTTAATTTACTCCGCAATTACCTTTCTCCTTTTCATGCATCACAAGTTGCAGTACTTGGAGCAATCGTCAATAATTTTATTCTAAATAGCAGCATTACTTTTAAAATTAAACAGCAAACATCACGCGCACTAAAAATACAGCGACTATTAACCTTTGCAGTGTATTCTATTATGATGATTTACTTACAAAGCTATTGGTTACGTTTAGGGATTTTGTGTTTTGGTCATGGTGTCTTAATGGAAAATTTGATCATGGCACTCGGCATCGCTTTAATGTCTGTACTAAATTACTTTACTTATTCACGTCATATTTGGGCTGAAAAGCTCGCTCTTAATAATTAAGGCGTACTTTTCTATGCTTAATACTCGCGGTGCTTTTTTATTTTTAAGCTTTTATTTTGTAATTCTTCTGCTATTGGCTCCCATTAATTTATTATCACTAGACACTTATTATTATTGGGAATGGAGTCGCCACCTCGCTCTATCTTATTACGATGGCTCACCAATGATTGCCTATATGATAAAGCTGGCTACCTTATTATTTGGTGACACTTTTTTTGCTTTAAGCATTACCGGAATAATCGTTACTGCATTAACAAGCATCATTATCTATAAAACAGGCCGCCTGTTTTTAACACCCCACAGTAGCTACATCGCTATGTTTTCCTGGTTATTATCCCCATTAGCAACAATGGATCTCTTAACCCAAACCACTTATGACACCCCCCTTATCTTGTTCTGGGCATTTACTTTGTATTACGTAACAAAATATATCAAAAACAATCAAACAAGTGATCTCTATTTTGCTGGGGCAAGTATTGGTTTAATGCTGTTATCCAAATACACTGGGGTCATATTAGTTCTGGCATTAATTCTTTTTATTTTCAGCAGTTACCGCTCTCTACTTAAAACCAAACATTTTTACTTAGCCATGCTATTGTCAATGCTATTTTTTAGTCCGGTTATAATCTGGAATTATCAGCATCAATGGCTTTCATTTACTTACCAATTGACTACCCATAAACTTAATCCTGCCATCAATCCATTTTACCATGTGGCCAGTACCCTGTTTGAGATGTTTTTGCCTGCATTAAATTTCATGCTACTTCCTCTCTTGCTGACGCGCAATGAAAAAACAGCCGCACCCAATACCCTCATTATTAAATTATGCCGAACAGTAAGCATAACTGTATTGTGCTTTTATATATATACAGCTTTCAACGCTGAGCTAAGAGTCTTTTGGTTAACGCCTTATCTGATTAGCGGCGCCCTTTTATTTGGCTATTGGTTTGAAAAAGGGAAATATCAGAAACAAGCCATACTCATTCTTATTTTCTATGGGATAGTGAGCATAGGTATGCTAGTTAATAATACCTATAAGTTCAGCTTTATCCCTTCTAAAAAACAGCTATATTATGATTTAATGCAAGAACTTAATCGAAGCTATCCACAATTGCCTGATATCATCCTCACTGCAGGATGGTTTGAAGCCAGGAAACTCTTTTTCCTTAAAAACAAACCGGAAGTATATACCTTAGGCTGCGGCGCACCACAAAATCAATACGCCTTATGGGGAGCGGATGTTCACCAAAAGCTAAAAAATAAAACCATAAAAGAGGCCTTATACGTCGATCGCTACATAAGACCGGGTTGCCTGGAACAATATTTTGATCAATGCACTCTTCTTCCGATAAAACCCTACCCGTATCGAAAAAGCGTCTATTCTTTAAATGTCTACCGATGCATTAATAAATAAAGAATTTATCTAGCTCTACCTGTGCCAAGACTCAACCTACAAGAAGATAAAATTTTAATCCTGCTTAAAAGTCCCATGGTCTAAAAAGCTCAAAATTAACCGTCTGGTTTGAGGATTATTCATAATAAAGGTATGAGTGGAATTAACAACCATGGGCTCTGCCTGACCATCCAATCGTGCAGATGAAGGTCTTACTTTACCATCAAATTTCCCTGCAATAATCCCAATTTTTACCTTTGGCACCGGAACATGATGTACATAAGCAGCCTTATCAGAACTTAACTCACCTAAAGGTTTTACTACATGCCCGACGATGGGGAAATAAGTAGAAATTTTGGCAAATTCAGAGCCTTGATTAGGCGGCGCCAACATAATCAAACTACTAATCCGCTTTAATTGTTGAGGTGACAATTGAGCTAAAGCATCGCGCGCAATAATCCCACCCAGACTATGGGTGATAAAACTTACTTTAATGCCGGGATTTTTTACCAACAATTCTTGAATAAAATGACTTAAATCCGTCCCATGTTGGTGAATAGTATACCGATGAGAGAGATAACTATAAGAATATACTGGATATCCCTGACGCTCTAAATAAAATCTCAAAGCATTCATACTTCCAGTCGAACGCATTAATCCATGGATCAATACAATAATTTCCTGTTTATGTTGGACTTTTCCCACTTGTGCAGAAGCAGTTTTATTAACATCAGGTAAAGATGCATCAGCTTGAATCGACACAAAAAAGCTAATAAGTATTGAAAATAGACATCTGCTTGACTTTTTTGCATTGAAAATGGTTTTAGCCATTATATTAGCCTTGATTAAATAAATTAAGCTTATACTAGCATCAAGCTTATTCAATGAATATTCACAATAAATTCTTTTTATGATTGGTGAATATAGTCGCTGAAATCAACCAACTCTTCGAGGATATTTTTTGAGCTTGGTGTATTATCTCATTCTATTGATAAGGAGCTAAAATGTTAACAAAAACTTTGCTAGAGCAATTAACTGCCGAGACTCGAAATACCCCAGTTATTTTTGCTCCTGGACTTCCCCCTAAAACGGTCAACTTAATGATGGGAGAAATCATAGCAACTAGCTCATTTTTTGAAAATCTAACTAATAAAGCTCATCAATTAGACTCCACACAAATTCAAATAGTTATTCGTCAATATTTAAATTTACGCGGAAACTTATTAAAAAATACCAATATAGCTTATACCCGCCATCCTTTTTTTCCAACAAACCAATTATGTCTTAAAATCGCTGAGGCAATTGCCGGAGACGATGAACCAGTATGCAAAATTTTAATGCCCTATGTTGTCAGCTTGTGTCGAGCCACTTATTCGTTAAAATCAGAAACAGAAGAAAATGGGCATTTCCCTCTGGAAAACTATATATTAAATCACCAGCAAAATGCTTTAATCCCAGTTGAGGAGATTTTTACAACTGCCACTGTTAATACCAATTTAGTTTTTGCTGATTTCCAAAATGATAGTTCCTCAGAGGTGCAATACCAACTCAGTGAACAGGATTGGTTAGCTCTCAAACACATTACCGGCGAATCAAGTAGCAATTACATTGCAGAACTTAAAAATCACCATGCCCAACGTTTTGATAATGGAAGTATAGGTTTTGCCATTAAAACCCTGGCGATGGAATTAAAAAAAGGCTCGGTCGTAGGAGTCGGAACTGAACAACAAGTTAATATAGAAATTGCCGCTGAAGCAATAAAAAAGTTTTATATTTTATGGAAAGCATTACCTGCAGAAACTAAATCGTCAGTTAACTCGTTTAAAATTCAAAATTATGGTTACGCTGATTTATCATTGGAAAATTATTTTCTAGCTTTATTTGGAGGAATATTAGGGTGCGAGTTAACCCCAGAAGAGTTAGAGCAGCAAAAAAAGGATAAAATTTTTCTTTGTGCTCATCAAATCTCCCTAATTCTCGAAGAATTTTTAACTCAAAATCCTGGACTTTATACAATTACGCTCAATGCACAGGCAATGCCCGTAAAACTTACTGATCTGAACCCCCTACAAAAACAAGCACTCGAAGCATTAAAAACCCGCTCTCAAGTAGCACTCGTTAGTAATAAGAATTTATTCACTAATCTTGTTAATTTATTAGTTAAATCTCCTTTACCTGACTCAGTTCAAAATGTTGCGGCACAGATAGAACCCCATATTCAGGATTTTTTCCAATTATCTGTATTAACTGAATCACCTGAGATTTTAAATGAATTATTAAAGTTAATTCGACCAAGATTAGGCGATTTACAACGAGTAGAAACACTTCCAAATATCTTACGATTTCTTTCCCTGGAAGATCAAAAAATTATAATCGACATCCACGCTAAAACACTATTTAGCCTAATAAAAACTCCTAATGATTATCAACGTCTAGTAAAATCCTCCGGTTTAAAACAAGAATTAGTTTATTATTTCCACAATTTATACTCTGACTTCTTATTGTCCAATATCAATACCCTCGATGATTGTTTTTTTATCTTACAGCATATTCCTGATAAAGATTTACTTTTGCATTTTTTACTATCTCGTAGAATACAAAAGCTATTTAATAACAATTTTGAAGCCTTAACTACACTTTTAGAATTATTTAAACATGAGCAGTCAACGGTAATAGTTGCTTTTTTTGAGCAATTAATACAATGGGAGCCTCAAAGGATATATATGAGAGTAGCAGAAAATGCAAAACGGTGTTTTGCTACTCAATATGTCTTCCACATGAAACCCAAAATTCATAATTTTAATGACTTCTTGGATGTATTATCCGATTGGCAATATGAAAATGAATATCATCAAAGTTATAGCGATGGGATAATACAAAATACTCTTTTAATTCAATTTGAGGAACAGCTAAAAAGATGGGTGAATAATGAACAAAATCTCTCGTCATTGCTTAAGCATTTGGTTCGCATTCATTCTGGTACTGTACTTAAAAAATTTGCATACCTTATTAGCTCCAAGGAAAGCTGTGAACATTTCTTTGCATTAGTCCCAGGAAAAAATCGGACTGCTAGTTTAACTATCAATTTTAAAACTTTTCTCACTTCATTAGAGGATTTCTTTACATTTTCAGCACCTCTATCAGCAAATGAAAGACTATCTATTTTAGAGCAATTAACTTATAAAGACTTAAATTGTACTCAAGAAAAATTTGAATCCTTAGTTTTAGTTAATACTGTGGCTACCAAGTTAGAAAACTATCCAGTTAGCGATTCGCGCTCTCTTACAAGGGATCAATTAGTGAATGCTTTAAATGAAAATCCAAACATAAGCATTGAACAAATAATCGATTTATTGAGGAAATGTTTAGTGACAATCGATAGTTCGTATACCAAACACCATAGCCTCTTTCCCCACTCTACAAACCAAAACGCTTTTTTAAAATTTATTGAACAATTAATTGACGAAATCTCATCTTTCAAAGAAAGGAGTTCTTCCTATGACTATATGGTGATATAACAATAAAAATACCCTGTATTAACTCTCATTAATACAGGGTATTACAGCTTTCACCATACTCTGGGAGACAACAGTTTATGGTTTAGACATAGTCTCAATTTCAGCCTACAGCATTGGCTTTCGGCTAAGGCAATTGATTAAGAGTAAGTATACAGAAGCATTCTTAACTAAATATTAAATAATTTAAAAACCAGATAATCTCTTACCAAGAATCTTTAGCAGCTAATTTCCATGAAGCGAAAGAAGCCACACCTAACCCTAGAAAAATTAACGCGAGAGAATATTGATCAAAGTTTTGACTAGCTGCAATTAGCCCACTTGCCAAGGCAGCGATTAAATCTTGCATACTTGCATATAAGGCTCCAACGGTTCCAGCCATTTTGGGAAAAGGATGAAACGCTCCAGCAAAGGCATTAATGAACGTAAATCCTGCCCCCATACTAAATAAACTGACCGAGATCATAATATAAAATACATGATGGTAACCCAGTAAAACAAAACTTAGCATGCAACAACCACCTATTATCATAAAGATTACCCCAATTAAAACTAAACGGGAGATACCCTGGCTCATAATTAATTGACTATTAATAATTCCACTAAGGCAGATTGCTCCAGCAATAAAAATAGTTAATTGACCAAATTCCACTGGACTTAATCCAAATCCATCCTGAAATAAAAAAGGCGCAATGGTGAGATAGGAAATAATGCCCGCACAGGCAAAACATGAACATAATGTATAACCAAGGAAAACATTCGAACGCAGCAAACTAAGATAATTGGCGCGCATCACCTTGAATTTAATCGCATCCGGATTTAAATGTTTATTCGTTTCAGGCAAAACTCTTAAAGCCAAGCACCAGACAAAGATTCCAAAAACTAATAAGAATAAAAAATTAGCCCGCCATCCAAAATGCTCCTGGATATAACCTCCTAAGGTAGGTGAGGCAACCATAATAAAAACGCTCACTATTCCCACGTAAGAGCCCACCTTGGCCAATTTTTTATCAGTAAACAGATCACGTACTAAAGAACGCCCGACAGAACTACAACATCCAATGCCAAAACCTTGCAAAAAACGTCCCATAATTAAAATTAAAACTGAAGGTGCTAAAAAACAACACAGACTTCCAAAAATACTGACACCAATACCATATATCAGTGGCGGCTTACGTCCAATTTTGTCAGATAAAGGACCATAAATAATATGAGAAATACTTAAACCCAGCATAAAAAGAGAGATGGTCAGCTGTATCGAGGCCTCACTACTTTGAAATTGCTTGGTAATTGCTGGCAACGAAGGAATATATTGGTCAGTGGTTGCCTGCATTAAAACCATTAGCAATAAAACAACAAAAACAGACAACGGATGAATTAACGTATTTTTATGTTGATACATTCAATATCCTTTATTACGTACTACACCAAACAGGATAATAAAATTGCCAAACAACATAAAAAACCAACCATCCAAATCAATGACCGCAATGAAGCCAAATCGATCAAATAAAAGATATTGTAAATAACCCGTGAAATTACATAAACAATAGCTAAAATCTGAACGGTGATCCCTACGTGGTTCGTTGCAATTGCAGTTAACGCGGCAACAGTAAATACCAACAATGACTCAAAACCATTCAAATGTGCAGCTACAGCCCTGGATCCCACACCAGTTAATCGAATCTGTTGGGTGCGTGGCTGATGATTATCATACTCACCTTCTTTTTGCATGAAATAGGCAACTACACAGCGCACTAGATAAGGAAGTAAAACTGCGATAAACAGACAAATAATTAAAGTATTCATTGGATTATTATTCGCTTTAATGAAAAAATCATCATAGCGAGAATAAAAGACCAATTCAATTTAAATTCGTTATCCCTTGGAATCAGACTCACCCAAGTTGACGCCATGAGCTGTTCTGCTATGATGATTTTCAATACGCAATCATAAAAAACCTGTAAGTCAGGTTTTTGTCGACTGATTTGTTTTCTGCCAAAACTATTCATCGACCACGCTCAAATAAAGGATTATCACTATGAATCATGATGACACAAAAAAAAAATCCAAAGGCCACATTATCTTATCATCCCATCCCTCGCGACATACTCATTCGTTGCAAATAAAATGGGGAGCCCCCACCGCCAAGGAACGGGGCCCTATCGTCGCCTCATTAACCAATATCCGTAATCGCAATGTCGTAGGCACTCATTCGGGCTCTTATTCCGTATATCGGGCTTTGGCAGTGGCCGCTGGCGTCCTGGATCCTGAGCATGTGCCAGATCTAACTGATACAACCCCACCAGTAAATATTGGTCCACATCCTCAATGGCATGATCCTCAAAAAATTATTTCCATGGATCCCTGGGGACATCTTGTTGCTACAGAATTCACTGAAGAACTTCAAGCCGGATATGATATTAGGCCAACTATTGCCGTCACCAAAGCGCATATTAATATTCCCGAATTACATACGGCCATACAAAAGGGCCGATTAAAGCCTGATGGGAAAATATTAAGCGAAACAGGTGATGTATCAGTCACTAAAGCAGCTATTGAACCAGTGTGGTACTTACCTGGGATTGCCGAGCGATTTGGCATTTCAGAATCCTTTTTAAGACGCACCCTGTTTGAGCAAACAGCGGGTATGTTTCCAGAATTAGTCACACGTACTGATCTGGACGTATTTTTACCCCCTATAGGAGGCCTAACTGCTTATTTCTTTGGTGATGTAACCACCATTCATGATCCAAAAATTGAATTAACGTGCCGAATCCATGATGAATGTAATGGTTCTGACGTTTTTGGTTCAGATATTTGTACTTGCCGACCTTACCTTACACATGGCATTGAGCTTTGTATTGAATCGGCACAAAAAGGCGGGGCAGGATTGATTGTCTATAACCGTAAAGAGGGGCGTGCACTAGGTGAAGTAACCAAGTTTTTAGTTTATAACGCGCGTAAACGGCAAAAAGGTGGTGATACCGCAGCCAAATATTTTGAAAGAACAGAATGTGTGGCAGGCGTACAAGACATGCGCTTTCAGGAATTGATGTCTGATGTATTGCATTGGCTTGGGATTACTAAAATTCATCGCTTCGTCTCCATGTCCAATATGAAATACGATGCCTTATTAAGGTCAGGTAT
>CAZTYT010000024.1:0-7351 GCA_964618245.1 uncultured Legionella sp.
ACCTGATGGTTGATGAATGCGACGCCCGCTAATCCGTTTGATAATTTCATTATCATCGACTGCGATTTCAATCACATGATCCAAATAAATACCTGCTTCTTTTAAAGCATCAGCCTGAACCAGTGTGCGAGGGAAACCGTCAAACAAAAAACCATTTCTGCAATCGCTATTTTTTAAACGTTCTTTGACCAAACCAATAATAATATCATCAGAGACAAGGCCTCCTGCCTCCATGATTTTTTTAGCACTCAAACCTAAAGGGGTTCCTTCTGCAATAGCGGCCCGCAGCATATCACCTGTAGAAATTTGAGGTATTTTGTAACGTTCTATTAATCGCAAAGCTTGGGTACCTTTTCCAGCACCAGGCCCTCCCAAAAGCATTAATCGCATTAAAAACTCCTTAGTAAAACCGCTTCAGTATAATTTTTGAGTATACATTACTTTTAAATTTTATAAATTAACTGTGGCGTAAGATTAATCTTAATTTATTTCTATAAAAGCGAAGATTCTCTTCAAAACTTTTAAAACCAAAAATGTCTACCCAACGAACGCTTGCACGAGTTAAGTTGCATTGCATAAAGTTGGGAACGTGCTTTCACTTTACGAGCCACAGGAACTAACCAGGACTTTCTTAAATAAGTTTTTCGTTGATAACCTCCAATTCCTTCATGGTAGGCTAAATAAAGTGTATAAGCATCGGAGCGATTAATCCCTGCTCGTCTATGGGCTAAATTGGCATACCATCCAATGAAATCGACGCCATCAGCAAAACTATGGCGAGATGATAAAAGCCCACCGTTAGTTTGCTTGTATTCACTCCACGTACCGTTTAAAGCCTGAGCATAGCCTGTAGCTGTAGTCGGGCGCCGCCAGGGAATAAACCCCAAAAGTTTGGTTCGAGGAGGCTTTGCATGTGACTCAAATTTTGATTCTTGATGAATAATAGCCATTTGTACGGGTATAGGCACTAACCAACGTCGCTCAACATCCTTGGAGTTCTTATACCAGCTTGGATATTCTTTAAAAATACGACAAACATTATTCAAGTCTGAAGGTGCACGAGTAGCACATGAAGGAAGCAATAAAGCTGATAACAAAAAGATTGCCTTCAAGCTCTTAAATTGAAATAAAAATTTCATAGCCAACTCGAGTAATAAAAGGTTTATCTTAACAAAATTAAATGACACAATCCATTAAACATCTGTTGTATATGTAACCCTCATGTTAAAATTTATTTTATACTAATCAAATTAATATTCTCATGGCCATTCTTGTATTTGACATAGAAACTATCCCTGACATTGAATCAGGACGTAATTTATATGATTTGCATGGTTTATCCGATGAAGACACTGTCCAAGCGATGTTTGCATTGCGACGAGCCAAAGTAGGCCATGATTTTCTTCCACATCATTTACAGAAAATTTGTGCTATTTCTTTGGTTCTCAGCCAAGGCTCCCAAATTAAAGTATGGTCACTCGGAGATGAATCTGCTGATGAAAAAGAATTAATCACGCGTTTTTTTGCAGGAATTGATAGGCATGTCCCTACCCTGGTAAGCTGGAATGGCTCCGGGTTCGACTTACCAGTATTACATTATCGCTCGTTACTTCATAGTATTCCTGCCCCTACTTACTGGGAAGCAGGTGAAAATCAACAATCATTTCGCTGGAATAATTATTTGAGCCGCTTCCATTATCGACATTTAGATCTTATGGATGTCTTGGCAGGCTATCAAAATAAAGCCTTTGCGCCCTTGGATGAAATAGCCAGCATGCTAGGCTTTCCAGGAAAGATGGGCATGAGTGGTGCTAAAGTATGGGAACAATATCTTGCCGGCCAAATAAAAAGTATTCGAGATTATTGTGAAACCGATGTATTAAATACTTACTGTGTTTATTTGCGCTTCGAATTATCACGAGGAATGATTAATTCAGAAGAATATATTCAATCCATTGAACGGTTAAAAGAATATTTGAGCTCAGAAAAAGACAAAACCCATTTGCAAGAATTTTTAAGCCATATGTCATAGCTCTTATATAAAATTGATTTAAATTAGAATATCCATTAAACTGTTCTATTAAAATATCAAATGTTTTAAATATGACTATTTTCCAGGTTTTTAATCTCAACGTCATAACCTTATAGGATAAAAGCCTATAGATTAGGCTATTTTGACCGTAGCAGTCAGGTTAGGCCCAACTTGAGCCCATACCCAAGTCATGGGAATTCGGAAAGAAGAAAATAGGGATGTTGGGTTTTTCCTTGACCTGAGAGGATAAAAATTAAAGTCATATTCGTTAAATAGTAATCCTGCCAATCGCTTGTGGCAGCATAATTATAAGGCATTTTATGTCTGAGCCATTGATTCCAATAACAAAAAGACAAGCTATATTATTTGCTTGCTTTCTTGTCAGTTATGAGTTTTTAACCTACATTGCTAATGATATGATCATGCCGGGAATGATTCATGTAGTCCATTCATTCCATGCGCCGGAGTCTATGGTTGCTACCTCATTAACGGTTTATATTTTAGGTGGTGCAAGTCTACAAGTTTTGTTAGGCCCAATCTCAGATGCCTATGGACGCCGGCCAATGATGTTACTGGGCTCTTGTCTATTCTTTATTTTTACCATTCTGATTGCATGCTCTAACTCCATGCATCAATTCCTCATTGCGCGCTTTTTTGAAGGAATGGGGCTTTGTTTTATTGGTGTTATTGGTTATGCCACCATTCAAGAAATTTTTGAAGAAATGGATGCTATTCGCCTGATTTCTATCATGGCTAATGCAGCCATTCTAGCTCCTTTATTAGGGCCACTTCTAGGCGCAATATTTATTCATTATACTTCCTGGCGTTACATTTTTATATCCATCGCTTTTGCAGCACTTATTACGTTGTGGGGCTTATGGCGTTACATGCCTGAACCTATTGGGAAAATGAAAAAAAATGGAGAAATTACGCCAAAAACCAAATTTTCAGCGCATAAAGTCTTTCAAAACTATAAGAGCTTATTTACAAATAAAATCTTTTGCTTGAGTACTCTTGCAATTGGTTTTGTCGGTATTCCATGTATTGCCTGGATTGCTTTAGCGCCAATTATTTTAATTGTTGAAGCAAAACTTTCCGTTATCCAATATGGTTTATGGCAAATTCCTATTTTTGGGGCAACTATTTTGGGTAACTGGTTTTTGCATAGACTGACTTATAAAATGGAAATAAAGCGAATTATTTTCTTAGGCTGTATTATAATGGTTATTGGTTCTATTTTAACCTCTGCTTTACCTTTTATGTATGGCAATGACTATCATTATCTGCTTCCCGGAATAATTATTTATTTCTTTGCATTAAGTATTGTGAATGCGCCTTTAAACAGATTTTGTCTTTTTGTTACCTCAGTCAGTAAGGGAACAGCGTCAGCTCTTATTAGTTTAAGCGTGATGATTATTGGAGCAATAGGCACTGAAAGTGCAAATGTCTTTTATCAAACTCATAATAATCTTCATTTCGGACTCTATTGTAATGCCGTGCAAATACTCTTTTTTATTTTTATTGGTCTGGCTTTTTTATTACATAAAGAGTAACTGATTAATGATTATTCATACGACATAAAATCCTGGTTACTTGTAACCAGGATTAAGTCAAGATTTAACGTTTTGCAGGGTGCGATTCTTTAAGCAGGAAGGTAGCAATTAGTAAGCTGGCCAGAAAACAGAGTGGCATTACTAATAAAGCAACTTGATAGCTTGCTATATCATACACAGACACCCCATTTACTAAATGACTCGAATGAGTATGCTGTAAAATATAACCAACTAATGGCTGGAAGATAGCGCCACCAATTAACACAGAAAGATTGTTAAAACCAGAAGCCGTCCCTACCAATTCCGGAGAGTTATTTTCTTTAACTACAGCAAAACTAACAGTCTGGCCACCAGCACCCAAACCTAGGAGGAATAAAACAAACGGGGTCATACCATATGTTAAACCAGGCCAATAAAGTAATATCAGAGTAGCAAATAGCCCCAACGCGGCGCTAATAATCAAAGCGATGCGCCGACTCTCAATTTTATCACTTAACCAACCCAATAAAGGACTACCGATGCCTATACCAATCCAAATCATGCTGCATAGACCAGAAGCAGCTACGACACTAATTTGGAATTTTTCCTGTAGAAAAGGAACGCCCCAGAGTGCTGCGAAAACTGCAATTGGCGTCCATATCGCAAAAGCATAACTCCCGACAAGCCAGGTATGAGCATGCCGGCAAACTGCAATTAGACGCCTCCACTCATCACGTAAATAATGTTCGGGAATTTTTTGACTTTGTTGATGGGGGTAGTCTCTTATGTAAACCCAGAAAAAAGCAGCTAACATAAAACCGACAAAGGCAAGAATAAAACTGGCATTGCGCCATCCAACCCCTTGAATCAAGTAAGCCAGAGGAACTTCACCAAACATAGCGCCAACTGAACTCATTAATTGCGCAACCCCTGCCAAAATCGCAAAATAATGGGGGGGAAACCAACGAGATAATAAAACCAATACGCCAATGAAAGAAAATGCTGAACCTATACCAATCAGAAAACGACCAATGCAAGCAGTGAAAACACTATCAGTTGAAGCAAAAAAAGCGGAGCCCAGAGCACAGAGAACAATTGCAAAAGTCATTAATTTCCTAGGGCCATAGCGATCATACAAAACCCCGGCCGGCAACTGTGTTGGAGCATAGGCATAAAAATAAAAAGCGGAAATAAAACCAAACCCCTCGCCAGTCACCCCAAAGGTTTTCATCATTGGCTCAGCCATCACACTTGGCGCTACTTGCAAAATAAATTCATATAAATAAAAAGAAGCTGCTAGAAAAAAAATAAAATAAGCAGTTACTAAATTATTATTCTTTTGACTTGTTTTTTGGTTGTCTTTTAAGCTCAATTTTAAATCACTCCGTTGGAAACATCACATTTAATCTTATAGCGATTTAGTTTGTCAATATTCTTACATCATATCGTTTAGATGGAACAACAAATAAAACATTGTTATTATACCAACAGAATAAATTTATAACAAAAAAGACTATTGTTGCTACACTTGGCTCAGGTCGTCAAGTCAAGAATTTCATATTATTTTGATGTGTATTATGACAAAGAAATCCCAAATTATTGTCGTTGCGAGAATAGCGAAGCAATCCGGATCGAACTTTGAACAACACATCGTACTAGATTGCTTCGCTATGCTCGCAACGACTGGCTTTTTCTCTAGTACCGCACTAGCCTGACGGCTATGGTTTAAAGCCTGACGACGCAAAAAAACAACGCAAACGCAAACTCAACCTTACCAAAAACAGGAATTAGACCAACCTGCATCGGATTTATAAAATTAACTATATGGATAAATCGCACCTAAAATTGCAGGTTTTTTTGAGCCTGTTATTTCTCTTAAGTCCACTGCTTTATTATTGATAGTTTGCGCTGCTAACCAGGCAAATAACATCGCCTCCAAATAATCAGGATTTATCCCTTTTTCCGCTGTGCTTCTAACAGAAATGCCGGGAAGTAACTCACTAATTGTTTGATGTAACACAATATTATGCGCACCACCACCACATAAATAAAGCTCTTTAATAACTTGTTTGCTTTGCAATACGGCATCTGCAATAGATTGTGCTGTAAATTTCAATAATGTTCTTTGCACATTGACAGCTGTATATTCTGGTTGCAGGAAAGAGTTTAACCAGGCTAAAGAAAAATACTCCTTACCAATACTCTTAGGAGCAGCCAATTGGATAAAAGAATCAGCAATTAACCTATCTAGCAAGGGTTGAATCACTGTCCCCTGTTTAGCCCAATTTCCACCATCATCATAAGGTTTTCCCTGGTGATGAGCTATCCAGGCATCCATTAAACAATTACCAGGACCAACATCCCACCCTTTAGTCACCTCATTAATAAAAGTAATATTGGCAATACCACCAATATTCACCACAGCAAGATTAGATTGTTTTGCAAATAATTCCTTATGGTATAGCGGCGCAAAGGGAGCAGCCTCACCGCCATTAACTAAATCTCGAGTACGAAAATCAGCAACAACCGTAATGCCTGTCTGTGCGGAAATCGTATGAGCACAACCTAACTGCAAAGTATAAGGAATACTATTTTGTGTGTTATGGCACACTGTTTGACCATGACTACCAATTGCACGAATATCGCTGGCAGATAGTTTTGCCTCACGGAGTAGATTATTTGCAGCCTCAGCAAACTCTCGACCAATAAGAGTATGTAATTGGCATATCGAACTTAAGCTAACCTCCGAATTATCTAATAAATTCGTAAGGCGCTGCTTCACTTCATTACTATAAGGCTTGGTTAAACCACAAAGGAATTTGTTTGCTGTCATATCAACAAGTGCCGCATCGATACCATCCATGCTGGTTCCAGACATTAAGCCTATATACAAAGCCATCACTTATTCTCCGTTTATTGCATAAAATTAATCTAATTAAGCTTAAAACAATCATAGAAGTTATTTGTAGTTGCCTCAGCTACTTCCTCATAACTTATTCCCCGAAGCTCTGCCAACGCTTTAGCAACGTATTTTACCAGAGCGGGATGATTTTGCTTTCCACGGAAAGGTACGGGAGCTAAATAAGGTGAGTCCGTTTCAATCAAAATTCTATTCAAAGGAATTTGGCGAGCCACTTCCTGTAACGCAGTAGCATTTTTAAATGTCAGAATACCAGAAAAGGAAATATAAAAATTAAGATCCATTGCCTGATAAGCAATATCGAGACTTTCAGAAAAACAATGCATCACCCCACCAATTTGACAGGCATTTTCTTCAGACATCAATTGAATAGTGTCTTCTGCTGCTTGCCTAGTATGGATAATTAAAGGTTTTTCCATTTTTATAGCTGCTTTAATATGCTCTCTAAAACGATCACGTTGCTCTTCTCGAGCTTCTTCAGTATGTGTACGATAATAATCTAACCCTGTTTCTCCAATCGCAATACAAGCAGGATTTATTGCCAAATTACAGAGCATTTCTGAGGTTACACGCTGGGTCATTTCACTATTAGGATGCACCCCAGCAGAAATATTAATTGAGGGATAGCGAGAAGCCAAAGCCTCTAATTGAGGATAATCAGCAAGCTCTACACAAACACATAAAAAATGCTGTACATCATGCTCATTAGCTTGTATCAGCACATTATCCATGTCCTGATTAAACTCAGCTAAATCAAGAAAATTCAGATGACAGTGCGAATCAATTAGCATAATGAACTACCTCAAAGTGTATTGGACTTATTCCAATAAAAATTATAAACCAAATAATAAATCTTCCAGCGCCAAA
>CAZTYT010000024.1:7361-17346 GCA_964618245.1 uncultured Legionella sp.
TTTGGTTGACATTCATATTATGGCTAATTTTACGCTGTAAGCTGTTGATCTTATCAATTTGATTAAAGATAACTTCAGGGCTTAGCAATTGGGCTAGTCGCTTAAATTGTGAGGCTGCAATGCCACTTACTGTCGACTTATTGACAATGATTGTCAAAACTTGCGCATAAACCAAATAAAAAAACCATAAAAGAATATTAAATTCAAACTTAGTCCATTGAGCCGCGATAGCGCATGGATGTTCCTTTTTTTCTAATATCGCAAGCATCCCATCTAAAAGGGTTTCTGCCTGATGAACGACTGCTCCATATTCAGATTCTTGTGAGTACTTTTGACCAATTGTTAAAAGGTTTTCATTACATAGGTTGATAGGTGAGGAAAATTTTAATAATTGGCAACGACTTAAAATAGTAGGCAGTACAGTGCTTATCTGTTGGGCTAAAAGGAGAAAATAAGTATGTTGGGCTGGCTCTTCAAGGATTTTTAATAAGGCATTTGCAGCTGAAATATTCATCCGTTCAGCGGATTCAATAATAATCATACGTTGATTAGCACGCTGAGGTGTTAAATAGGAATATGTTTGTAACTCTCTAATCTGATCAACCTTGATTGGCCCTCCATTTTTTTCTGGTCGTACCCATTGCAGATCAGGGTGTTCATATCGGCTAGCCATCTGACAGTCAACACATTCACCACAGGGTTTATCCCCTTGGTTTTTACAAAAAATAAATGTAATAAATTGGTTAATAAAATTTTTCAGGAGCTCATCCAGAGCCCCAACAAACATCATTGCTTGCGGACTTCTTCCTTGTTGCCATGCAGATTGCAGATACTCCCACTGTTTGCAATAAACATTCATATTCTTTGCTCAATAAACTCATTTAATACATATAGAATGGCTTTTTGGACTTCTGGCAAAGGTTGATGAGCATCAATAGTAATTACCTTAGGATCTTGCTTGATATTTTGTAAATAAGCTTCATGAACCCGATGAAAAAAATCAATCGTTTGTTGTTCTATTCGATCAAATTCCCCACGCGATCTAGCACGCTTCATTCCATCCTCTGGGTTAATATCCATATACAAAGTCAAATCAGGCTTAAACCCCTCTAAAGCAAAAGCAGAGAGTTGCTTTATTATATTTTGATCCAAGCAGCGCCCGCCGCCTTGATAGGCCATTGTAGACAACTCAAAGCGATCTGCAATCACCCATGTGCCAGCCTGTAGCGCTGGCTTAATCACTTCCTCAAGAAGCTGGATACGAGCTGCATAAAGCAGTAATAACTCGCATTTATCATCTAACACATTTTTATATTGAGGATCTTTAATAATATTACGCAATATTTCACCAACCGCTGTGCCTCCTGGCTCGCGCGTGGTCATGGTATTAATTTTTAAACGAGTCAAAAAATCAATTACTGTACTTACTGCTGTTGATTTTCCAGCGCCTTCCAGTCCCTCAATAACAATTAACTTCCCGGTTGCTGAGAACATTACGAACCCTTTCGTTGATATTGATTAATTGCTTGCCTTTGCTGTTCGTAAGTTTCAGAAAACTGATGCGTTCCATCCCCTTTAGCAACAAAATAAAGATAATTAGAAAGGTGAGGATGGGAAGCAGCCTCTAAAGAGTCCTTACTCACCATAGCAATTGGTGTAGGAGGCAAGCCTCTATAACGATAAGAATTATAAGGCGAATCAATTTGCATATCTTGGTGCGATAATTTACCTGTATAAGCGGTGCCCAAACCATAAATCACGGTAGGATCCATTTGTAAAGGCATATGTTTATTTAATCGATTAACCATTACACCTGAAATAAGCTGCCGCTCTTGAGGTACAGCTGTTTCTTTTTCAATAATCGATGCAGCAATGAGTAGCTCATAGGGGTTTTTATAAGGCAGATTTGGTGTACGAGTTGCCCATACCTTATTTAAATAATTCATCAAATTTCGATGTGCTTGCTCTAAAAGGTTTTTGCTGCTGCTCCCACCTTGGTATTGATAGGTATCCGCTAAAATCAACCCTTCTGCATTAGGGTGCTTATCCTGAATAAAAAGCCAATCCTCGGGATGATAATTTAAATAGGCTGCTTTCGTTAAATCTTGAGCAACTTTCTGCTGCGTAGTACCTGGAATAATAGTAAAATTTTGTGTTAACACATCCCCAGCAGCAATTCTGGTAATTAAATCAACTGCTGTTTCTCCAGGTTTTATTTGATATACACCTGCCTTTAATTTTTGGGATAACCCCATACCACGAATAATTATGAGTAAAGGTCTACGACAATAAATCAGATTCTTATCTTTTAAAATTTGGACAAATTGTGTTGCTGAAGTCGATTTGTCAAAACTAATAATGACAGGACTGGTTTGCGTTTTTGAAACCAAAGGAGTTGTTACTAAATGATAAAAATTCCAAAATAAAAATGAAACAGACACAAAAAATAATGTGAGAATATAGAGCATTAACCTTTTGTGTCTTGCTGTAGCCATTTAGATTCGCTTAAATATTAAGCTACCATTCGTTCCACCAAAACCAAATGAGTTGCTTAGTACATAGTTAATGGTTCGTTTTTGGGGTTCATGTGCCACATAATTTAAATCACATTCTTCATCCGGGTTATCCAAATTAATGGTGGGTGGAGCAACTTGATCTTGAATTGCCATCACACTAATAATAGCCTCCACAGCACCTGCGGCTCCCAATAAATGACCTGTCATAGACTTGGTAGAACTTACGGCTAAATCATAGGCATGTTCTTTAAATACGCGCTTAATCGCCCTGGTTTCATTAAGATCATTTAGATAAGTAGATGTACCATGCGCATTGATATAATCAATTTGACGAGGCTCAATGCCTGCATCATTTAGAGCAGCCTCCATAGAGCGGGATGCGCCATCTGCATTTTCATCAGGAGAAGTAATGTGATAAGCATCACCTGACATGCCTAAACCAACTAATTCAGCATAAATTTTTGCGCCACGAGCTTTCGCATGTTCGTATTCTTCTAAAACTAAAACACCAGCTCCTTCCCCCATGACAAAACCATCACGATCTTTATCAAAAGGTCTGGATGCCTTTTCTGGTTCATCATTCCGTTTGGACAAAGAACGGACTGCAGAGAACCCTGCCAGACATAAAGGAGTCAAGGTCATTTCTGCCCCACCACAAACCATGACATCCGCATCACCGTATGCAATCATACGCGAAGCAAGACCGATATTATGGGTGCCAGTAGTACATGCAGTAACCACAGAAATATTTGGACCTTTTAGGTTATGTCTAATTGAAATTTGTCCAGCAACCATATTAATTATGCCTGCAGGAATAAAAAAAGGAGAAACTTTACGCGGGCCGCCCGCTACAAGTCTATCCTGATTGTTCGTAATCGTTTCAATACCACCTATCCCAGCCCCCACAGCGACACCAATACGGTTTGCCATGGCTCCTTCAATTTTTAACCCCGAATCCAGTATTGCCTCATCTGCTGCGGCAATACCGTACTGGGTAAAAACATCCATTTTTCGAGCATCTTTCATTGGCACATAGTTTTCAATGTTAAAATCCTTAACCTTAGCCCATATCCGTGTACTGTATTCTGCAGCATTGTAACCTTCCGCTACACATACTCCACTGACACCAGCTATTAAATTCTGCCAAGTATCTTTTACATTTAAACCGACAGGAGTAACTGCACCCATGCCAGTAACTACTACACGCCGCTTATTCAATGAAGATCTCCTCGAAGAATTATGCTTCTTCTTTATTTAAATTAGATTCAATATAATCAATCGCTTCTTGAATCGTAGTAATCTTTTCAGCTTTCTCGTCAGGAATTTCTGTTTCAAATTCTTCTTCAAGGGCCATAACTAACTCTACAGTATCCAAAGAATCAGCACCAAGATCATCAACGAATGACGCATCATTTTTTAGGTCTTCTTCTTTAACGCCTAATTGCTCAACAACAATCTTGCGTACACGATCTTCAACAGTACTCATAACTTAATTTTCCTCTTTCGGTTGATAGAAATTTTTTAATAACTTATTTTCCACTTAATTTTAATTGCTTGAAACTTTATCAGCAATTCATACCCTAACCACTAAACCATTAAAGTTAAATAGAAGTGGTATAGTTTATTCATTTATACGGATAACGCAAGTGCATTAATCCTTGTTATTAGTCCATGTACATTCCACCATTCACATGAATTGTACTACCTGTAATATACTTGGCATCCTCCGACGCCAGGAAAGCCACAGCGTTAGCAATATCTTCAGGCTGCCCTAACTGACGTAGAGGAATCCTTTTTAACATCTCCTCTTTTACCATTTCAGGTAAGGCTGTAGTCATGTCAGTATCAATAAACCCTGGGGCAACCACATTCACTGTAATTCCCCTACTACCAATTTCCTGTGCTAATGATTTGCTAAATCCTATTATACCAGCTTTAGCAGCAGTATAATTGACTTGGCCAGTATTACCACTTGAACCAACTACGGAGCCTATGCTAATAATTCTACCCCATCGCGCCCTAAACATGCTCTTTAGACAAATTTTAGACACTTTATATATTGAATTCAAATTGGTTTCGATAACTCGATACCATTCATCATCATCCATACGTAATAATAAGTTGTCTGCAGTAATTCCGGCATTATTCACTAAGATGGCCGGTGCTTTATTTTCTTCAACCAGGGTTCCAATAACTTTCTCTATTTGCTCAGCATTAGTGACATCCAGTATTAAGCCCTTACCTTGTAAATGATTTTCCTGAAAATAATCATTAATGGCTTCTGCTCCTTTGGCTGTTGTTGCTGTGCCATAAACAAATGCCCCATTTTGAGCCAATTTAAGTGCTATAGCCTGCCCGATACCTCGGCTAGCGCCCGTTACCAAAGCAACTTTGCCTTCTAAATTCATCATATTCTTCCTTCTTCTTGCCTGTTAGTAACCTAAAAACGGGTTTCCCATAGGTTAAAATCAAGGCTTAATTGTGTTCTAATACTTGTTCCAGGCTAATCGTGTCATAAACACTGATAGTTTTTAAAGTTCTATCAATTCTTTTTACTAAACCACCCAATATCTTGCCTGGACCACATTCTAAAATAAGCTCTATGCCTTGCTCTTGAAAAAGTTGAATAGTCTCAACCCAACGCACTGGGCTATATAACTGTGCACGTAAACGATCTCTGATATGTTCTGGTGATTGATAAATACTCAAATCCACATTACTAACTACATTTATTGTTGGTTTTTTAAAATTGGTTTCATCCAAGTATTTAGCATAAGTCTCAGCGGCATCTGTTAATAAAGGACAATGACAAGGCACACTGACGGGAATAATTTTTGCCAATCTGGCCTCTGCTTCTTCAGCCAGTGCAATAGCCCGAACAACTGCAGGAGTATGGCCAGCAATTACAATTTGCTCTGGTGAATTATAATTTGCAGGTGTTACCACTTCTTTTTCATTACTCGCTTCTTTACATAAGAGCTGGACTTGCTCACCATTAAAACCAATAATAGCAGCCATCGCTCCTACTCCCAAGGGAATAGCCTGTTGCATGACTTGCCCACGATGAGCAACCAAACGGACCGCATCAGTTAAAGATAAGGCATCGGCACAAACCAAGGCAGGATATTCTCCCAAACTATGACCGGCCATCAATTGAGGTTTGGCAACGCCTTGTTGCTCTAGCAATCGGTATACAGCCACATCAGCTGTTAGCATAGCAACTTGAGTAAATTCTGTCTGATTAAGACGTTCTTCTGGCCCCTGCTGGACTAGTTGCCATAAATCATAGCCGATTGCTTCTGATGCCTCTTTAAAAACATCTAGCACAATGGGATATTGTAATTCAAAATCAGCTAACATCCCTACGGATTGAGATCCTTGTCCAGGAAATATAAACGCTGTTTTTACCATAATAAACCAACTCCAACGATAATAATCTGGGTAATACAAATCTGTTTAGGTAGTGATGTCACTTAAAGATTCGCAATTGTGAATGATTACAGATGACTTTAGCATGATTCAAATTAGTTATTTAGTTATTAATAACGAATAACCACTGCACCCCAAGTCATTCCTGCACCAAAAGACTCTATTAGCAATAAGTCATTTCGTTTAATTTGTTTGGATCGAATAGCATGATCAAGTGCTAATGGAATAGAAGCAGCAGACGTGTTGCCTTGATTACCAACGGTAACAACCACCTGCGACATCGGAAGATCTAGTTTTTTTGCGATAGCTTGAATAATACGTAAATTAGCTTGATGAGGAATTAACCATTGAATATCCGATTTTTTTAAATGGCAAATCTCTAAAACCTCATCGACAACATTGCCCATGATATTAACAGCCAGTTTAAACACCTCATTTCCGCTCATTGTAATAGTTGAACGTTTTTGCTCAAAAGAAGCATTGACTAAATGAAGAAGTTTTTCTGAATCATGGGAGGCATGTAAAACACTGCCCAGAACCCCTGGTCTGTCACTAGCGCTTAGCACGGCAGCACCAGCCCCATCACCAAATAAAATACAAGTAGAACGATCATTCCAGTCAACAGCGCGAGACATGCTTTCGCTACCGACTAAAAGAACGTGTTTCGCTGCCCCTGTTTCAATATATCGTTTGGCAATATCTAATATATAAACAAAGCCACTACAAGCAACATTTACATCAAAAGCAGGGATAGGTTTTTTAATCTTTAAAGTATTCTGCACGTGGCAAGCAACATTCGGAAAAAATTGATCTGGAGTGCAAGTGGCTGCAATTATTAAATCAATATCATCTGCACTAAGACCAGATGCTTGCAAAGCTTGCTCTGAAGCCTTGGCAGCCATATAAGAGGTCGTCTCATGTTCTTGTGCAATACAGCGACTACTGATACCTGTCCGGGAAACTATCCACTCGTGACTGGTATCTAATTTTGATTCCAGTTCAACGTTAGTCACTTGTTTCTCAGGAAGATAACTTCCAGTACCACTAATTACAGCATTTTTCATAACAGCAGCCCTTGATTTATAAAATCATTTATTTGTGCACGAACCAAATCGATCACATCATTTTTTACTTCGAGAACAGCTTGGTCAATTGCATGCTGAAAACCTAACGCATTTGCTCCACCATGGCTTTTCACAACAATGCCATTCAAGCCTAAGAGACTAGCTCCATTATAACGAGAAGGATCCAAACGGTTTTTAATACGTTTTAATACTGGTAAAGCAATTAACCCGGCCATTTTGGTTAGCAAGTTCCGATTAAATGACTCTTTGAATAAGCTTAGAAAAAGTCGGGCAATTCCTTCGCTGGCTTTTAAAGCAACATTTCCCACAAAACCATCGCATACGACTAAATCAACATCTCCAGTATAGAAATGATCACCTTCTACATAGCCCACATAGTTCATCATAGAACATTCTCCGAGCATATGGGCAGTACGTTTGACTTGATCATTCCCTTTCATTTCTTCAACGCCAATATTTAACAGGGCAATTTTAGGATTAGGCTTATTGGCAACAGCTTGAATCAACGCCGATCCCATGACAGCAAACTGAAACAAATGCTCAGCGCATGAATCTACATTAGCGCCCAAATCAATAACCCAAGTCCGGCCCTTCATAGTGGGTAATTCAGAAATAATAGCTGGCCTGTCAATACCAGGCAGTGTTTTTAATACGTAACGGGCTGTTGCCATTAAAGCCCCGGTGTTTCCAGCACTGACACAAGCATGCGCAATGCCTTCTTTTACCAGATTAATTGCAACCCGCATGGAAGAATCTTTTTTATTACGTAAAGCATAGGAAGGTAACTCATCCATACCAACGACTTCTGATGCATGGACAATAGAAAACTGCTTTGAAGAGGCAACACCTTGTTTTTTTAGATGCTCATTAATCTTATCATGAACACCAACAAGGATTAACTTCAAATCTGGATTACTTTTAGCTGCACGCACACAGGCGGGAATCACCACACTTAAACCATGATCCCCGCCCATCGCATCAATTGCAATGGTGATATTTTTCAAAAAAATTACTCTTGTTCGTAAACTGTATCAGTATCTATAATTTTTCTACCACGATAATAGCCATCTGGAGTCATATGATGACGAAGATGAGTTTCACCTGTAGTGGCATCAACAGAAAGTGTAGGCTTAGTTAAAGAATCGTGTGAACGACGCATGTCACGACGTGAACGCGATTTTTTATTTTGTTGTACGGCCATTGTATTACTCCTAAACAATTTGCATTCATAAAGCGGGAATATTACCTATATTTTGCACTCAATCCAAGTATTAATTGCATAAAATCTCAATATGGCTCACTTTTTCCCATTAAAAACTGGTTTATTTCACTATTACACTTAGCAATTTCAGAGTGGATTTGCGGTGCATAGAGATACAATTCATCAACTACCAGCTCATACAAATCAATCTGTAAATTGGGCGCAACAATGCATTCATATCGTGCTAATAGCTGCTCAGCCTGAGCATCATCACGACAAATAGCTAGAATGGTCATATTATCATAAGAATAGCTAAATTCATCAAGACAACGTTGACACGCTATGCAGAGAGTTCCCTGCACATGTAGATGCAGTAAATAAAAATTTTCTTTTGCTTCAACTTCATAATTCACTGTCACATCGCAAGGCCCTTTGATAAAAGCAGGCAGACGATCAGCGAGACTTAAAATAGTACTTTGTTGACCTTGCGAGACAATTTCATGTAAATACAACATTTTACTGCATTCCTTATTAATATTATGGTTATGATACCACAAATTTCCATTTGAAACCTTGCTTTCGCCCAGATTGATTTTATGACATAATGTATGATTTTCTCGATTACTAGTGTTTTAAGCGGTATTTAAACTTGATGAAAGCGAAAGTTATTATTGGAATGTCTGGAGGAGTAGATTCTTCGGTAGCTGCCTGGTTGTTAAAAGAACAAGGCTATGAAGTTGAAGGACTCTTCATGAAAAACTGGGAACAGGATGATACCGATGGATTTTGTCCTGCAGCTCAAGATCTTGCTGATGCTCAAGCGGTCTGCAATCAGCTCAATATTCCTTTGCACAGCGTTAACTTCTCCGCAGAATACTGGGAAAGAGTTTTTACTTATTTCTTAAGTGAATATGAAAAAGGAAGAACACCCAATCCCGATGTACTTTGTAATAAAGAAATTAAGTTTAATGCTTTTTTAAATCATGCATTAGATCTCGGAGCAGATTTTATAGCAACTGGACATTATGCAAAAAATAAAATTAATGGCGACATTGGGTATTTGTATAAAGCAAAAGACAGGGAAAAAGATCAAACTTACTTTCTTCATGCAGTTGAACCTACAGCATTAGCTAAAACCTTATTTCCTGTTGGTGATTATACTAAACCAGAAATTAGAGAATTTGCCAGGAAACTTGGTTTAGTGACTCAAGCCAAAAAAGATTCAACGGGCATTTGTTTTATTGGTGAAAAACGTTTTAAAAGCTTTTTAAAAGAGTTTATTTTAGCGCGGCCAGGGGAAATTAAGGACATGGATGGCGCAATAATAGGTAAACATGATGGCCTAATGTTCTATACTTTAGGACAAAGACAAGGTTTAGGGATTGGTGGCAGGCACAATTCGAATGATGATCCTTGGTATGTAGTAGACAAAGAAGTATCCACTAATACCTTGTATGTAGCTCAAGGTAGCCAACATCCGATGCTTTATGCTCAAGGTTTAATTTGTGGCCCTATTCATTGGCTGGCTGACTGTAAGGATAATTTGCCTTTAACTTGCTATGCTAAAACAAGATATCGACAAACAGAACAAGGCTGCATGATTTCTCCAGCAGATAACAATCAGCATTATGTGATGTTTTCCAGTCCTCAAAGAGCAGTAACGCCCGGACAATACATTGTTTTTTATGACAAAAATCAATGCTTGGGTGGAGCAACGATTGAGCAAATTATTAGATAATTAATTATGAATTGGG
>CAZTYT010000025.1:0-11476 GCA_964618245.1 uncultured Legionella sp.
GGATTTAAATTTTAAAGAAACCTTTGACCCTGAAAACCCTTTTGAAAAATCAAAAGTCAAATTGCGTAAAGAAATAGTCACGATGGGCATTAGAAACGTCGACCCCCTTAAACTTGTAGGCACTTATGTCGAACCAGAGGAGTGGAATAAACTCATTCAAGATCCTGATGTTGTGCTCATTGATACTCGCAATGATTATGAATACGAATTAGGTACCTTTAAAAATGCGATTAATCCGCATACGGAAAATTTCCGAGATTTTCCTGAGTACGTAGAAAAGCATTTAATGGATAAAAAAGATAAAAAAATTGCCATGTGTTGTACTGGGGGCATTCGCTGCGAAAAATCGACCGCCTACCTAAAAGAATTAGGTTTTCCCCATGTTTATCATTTAAAAGATGGTATCCTAAACTACATGGAAAAAATGCCCAAGGATAAATCGCTTTGGGAAGGTCACTGTTTTGTATTTGATAATCGAGTAGCAGTTGACGAAAATTTGGAACGTGTCTATCCTCAACTACCATTGGATTACAAACACGATCGCGTCAAGGAATAAACGCAGGCACTTTATGACTAGCAAAAAACAATCCGATTCGACTATTGTATTGAATCGAAAAGCAGGTTTCGATTATTACGTCGAAGATCAATATGAAGCTGGTCTTGTACTGGAAGGCTGGGAAGTCAAAAGTTTGCGCGCGGGAAAAATTAATATTGCTGATGCTCATGTGATTATTAAATCGGGTGAGGCCTTTTTATTAGGCGCGCAAATTCAACCATTGCCAACAGCCTCAACTCATGAAATTCCCGACCCGGTTCGTACTCGAAAACTCCTCCTTAACCGAAAAGAGTTGAACCATTTAATCGGAAGTGTGGAACGTCAAGGATATACTATTATTCCTTTATCGTTATATTGGAAAAAAAATAAAATAAAAATTAAAGTAGCCTTGGCCAAAGGTAAAAAAGAGCACGATAAACGCGATACGATTAAAGATCGTGAATGGCAACGTGACCGTTCGCGTATCATGAAAAAGACAGGGAGAGAGTAATGAACATCGGTGATTTGGTACCTAATTTTGCTTTTACAGCAACCAGTGGCTTAAATGGACACTTGCAAGATTATCGTGGCCAATCGGTTGTCCTTTATTTTTATCCTAAAGATTCAACCCCTGGTTGTACGACGGAAGGTCAAGATTTTCGTGATGCTTTTGCTCAATTTCAGGCACTGAATACACAAATATTCGGGATTTCTCGGGATAGCTTAAAATCACATGAGAATTTTAAGGCTAAACAAAACTTCCCTTTTGAGCTTATCTCTGACTCTGAGGAAGTATTGTGTCAGCTTTTTGATGTCATTAAAATGAAATCCATGTATGGCAAACAAGTACGTGGCATTGAACGCAGTACTTTTATTATTGATCCCCAAGGAAAATTGGCTCATGAATGGCGTAAAGTAACTGTCAAAGGGCATGTGGAAGAAGTATTACAAGCATTAAAATAACTGCTCTATTGCTAAGCGTCAAACTAAAAAATGAAGGTTATACCTTGGCATGACAATCCTTTAAAGAAAACTGGATTTACAATGTCTTAGAGCGATTTGTCGAGCCAAGGCCCGACCTACGATATGAAACTAATTATAGACCAAAATTCCTCAATAAAATTAATTTCCAAAGAAAAATATTCTTCTTGACTCAAGTACTTACCCTCAGCACAATGATAGTTAGGCAATGGGATATTTATGAGGTGAATCATGGACATGAGCACAGAACACAAAAAACTTTTTGTACTCGACACCAATATTTTAATGAGTGATCCAACTGCCATCTACCACTTCGAAGAACATGACATTTACCTGCCCATGGTTGTTCTTGAAGAATTAGATAGTCATAAAACGGGTACCTCTGAAGTTGCACGGAACGTCAGGCAAACTAACCGTATGTTAGTTGAACTGATGAGCAATGCAACTCACGAACAAATCGTTTCAGGCTTGGCCATCCCAAGTTATCTAAATTCAGATAAAAAAAATATCAGCGGTAAATTGTTCTTTCAAACAGATGAATTTGAAATGACTGTGCCAACTACTCTACCAGGGCACAAGGTAGATAATACGATTTTGGCGATCGCATTGGGTTTGCAAAAAAAGCATGCTGGTTCCAAGCAAGTAGTTATTGTTTCTAAAGACATTAACTTGCGCATTAAAGCTGGAATCCTGGGTATTCTTGCAGAAGATTATTACAACGATCAGGTAGTAAATGATGTCAGTTTACTCCATCGAGGCCTGCACATATTAAATAATGATTTTTGGGATACCCATGCGAAAGATATGGAGTCCTGGCAAGATAATGGTAAAACTTTTTATAAAGTGACTGGCCCTTTAATCAGCCAATGGAATCCCAATGATTGTATTAGCACAGAAGATGATCAATTTCAGGCTATCGTCAAACAATTAGATCGAGAACATGCCATTATTCAATTAGTACGTGACTATACTCATCCAAAACATCGAATATGGGGTATTAATGCCAAAAACCGTGAACAAAACTTTGCGCTGAACTTATTGCTTGATCCCGATATTGATTTTGTCACCCTACAAGGCCCGGCTGGAACAGGAAAAACCTTGTTAACCATTGCAGCAGGTTTAACCCAAGTATTGGATCAAAATCGCTACAGTGAAATTTTAATGACCCGGGTCACGATTCCAGTAGGAGAAGACATTGGTTTTTTACCTGGCACTGAAGAGGAAAAAATGACGCCCTGGATGGGAGCCCTCATGGATAACCTTGAAGTGTTACATAGTTCGCAGGTGGGAGGCAATTTTGGACGCAGTGCTACCCAGGATTTATTGCAAAATAAAATTAAAATACGTTCCTTAAATTTCATGCGCGGACGAACCTTTTTAAACCGGTACATTATTATCGATGAAGCACAGAATTTAACTTCCAAACAAATTAAAACCTTAGTGACACGAGCAGGCCCCGGCACAAAAATTGTTTGCTTGGGTGATATTAAACAAATTGATACACCCTATCTGAGTGAAACAACATCAGGCTTAACTTTTGCGGTGGATCGTTTTAAACATTGGGAACATAGTGCACACATGAGTTTAATGCGAGGCGAGCGCTCAAGACTTGCATTTTATGCGGCAGAACATTTATAGTATGCGTTTTACGAGGATGCACCATGACTGATTACGCCATCACTTTTGATGATGTTCTACTTGTTCCTTCATACAACCACCATGAATCTCGCCGGGTGGTTGATACAACCAGCACTGATCGCTTAGGCAAATTAACCCTCGAACTTCCAGTTATCAGTTCCAATATGGATACTATTACTGAAAGCAATATGGCTAATTTCATGTCCAGCAAAGGAGCGATGGGAGCGTTGCATCGTTTTATGAGTGTGGAAGACAATATACGTGAATTTCAAAAATGCAATGGCCGTGTTTTTGTTTCTATCGGCTGTACTGCTGCAGAATTAGAACGAGCCGAAGCATTACGTGATGCCGGGGCTGATTATTTTTGTGTGGATGTTGCTCATGCACACGCCAAATATGTTGGCAAAACCTTAAAAAGCTTACGTCAAATGCTACAAGATCGTTGCATTATGGCTGGTAATGTTGCTACCTATGCTGGTGCTGATTATCTTGCTTCTTGTGGTGCCGATATTATTAAGGCTGGTATTGGTGGTGGTTCCGTATGTAGTACTCGCATCAAAACTGGTTTTGGCGTACCAATGCTTACTTGCATCCAAGATTGTTCCCGCTCTGATCGCTCTATTGTGGCAGATGGTGGCATTAAAACCTCTGGAGATATTGTCAAAGCGCTAGCTTTTGGTGCGGACTTTGTCATGATAGGAGGTATGCTTGCTGGTACAGCGCCTACACCTGGTGAAGTTATTGAAAAAAAGGATGGTACCAAGATCAAACGTTATCGTGGGATGGCATCTAAAGAAGCACAAGAAGGTTTTCTAGGGCAAATGCATGAATGGAAAACCGCAGAAGGTGTGGCCACTGAAGTTCCTTACAAAGACAATCCTGATGGTATTATTGGCGATATTGTTGGCGGTTTAAGATCCGGTTTAACTTATGCTGGTGCAGACACCATTAGTGAACTACAACGTAAACTAAATTATGTAGTAGTTACACAAGCAGGCCGCATTGAAAGCTTGCCTCATAAGTTGTTAGAACGATAAGCCAAGATTTATCACCCCATCACTATGTGCCGCGACTTGTTCGCGGTATCCAGGAAATACTATGTTTTTTACTTTGAGCCCCTAGATACAGCAAACATATAACTATCGGTAGACTTTTTAACCCAAACCAAATCTATTCATCACTCAACCTATTTTAAGAGCAAGTTAAACTGCGCTCTGGACTCTTAGCTGCTTGCTCTTGTTTATACTCCTCAAAGCAAGTTTTTAATTTCGATATTAATTCATCAGCGAATTTAGTATTTTTATAATTTTCAGGTTCAAGTAACTTTTGTAGTTGATATACTAATAGGGTAGCTGGCTTACGTGTAGGTTCTACCTCACGGCGTTTTGAGATAATTTCCAGGATCTTACTTATACGCGCTCTGGAATTAAGATTTTTTTCTGCACACACACCTTCTATCAGCAAAATCCCAGCTGGCACTATCTCATATAGCCCAGCAAATTTCTTAACACTAAATAATTCTTTTTCAGGAATCATTGTACTTAAAATCGTATAAAGTTCCGTACATTTTTGCTCCCCCAATTGCCTTGGAACAAGCTCACATAATCCCTTTTGTTCTACGGAAAACTTTTGGGGATCAAAGACGGTGCCTTCAGAAACTTTTTTAGGCTCATTGTTTTTCGCTACCCGGCTCTCATTAGCAAGCCCATTTGGATCTTTTAGACGCTTATTGATTTCTTGTACTATGTCAGCAGAAAAATACTTTTCTGCATTTTGAATAGCATCAGCGCCATCTGCATTTTGTCCTGCATGCACCTGATGATGACGAGTCATATACTCATCAGCAACCCGTGAAACAAAATTAGCGCGATTTACCGGCAAGTCCTGAAACTTTGGCCACATACCATAGTCTCTTTTATAAAGCATCATAGCATTGGTATGCATCGTTTCAATTGCTTTTCTATCCTTACCACTCACACAAGAGCCATAGGAATAGGCTTCAATAAGCATAATCATTATTTGTTCTAATGAACTTAAAAATAATTCCCTACCAACGTAATCAGCTACGGTTGCTTTCTTTACACCAGAGTTTAAAATGCTTTCATACTCATCAATAAGCGGGCCAATTTCGGAAACCTTATCTTTATAAGTCTTTACAAAAGCCAAAAATTCTTTAATCTCAGGAGTATTTGCTGTTGAATAAAAAAAATACTTAACCATGTTAAGTGGATGATTAGTATGTAAAATAATCTTCTTTTGCTCATTATTATCTACCGTATTATCCACTGCATAACGAGCCATTTGGGCTAATTGATAGTCTGGAAGATAATTTGCAATGAATTGTGTTATTTTTTTAAAAGATTCTAACCCAACTGGGCTCACTAAAGTTTGTACTAGAATGGGTTGCTCAGGTTTTGCAGCAGAAATAATACGGATTAAATTACTAAGAGCATGTCTACGTCGAACAGGGTCTGGCCAATCCTCTGCCTCACCATCTCGAGTCGCAAGATGGCTTGACCTAACCTGTTCGCCAAAAAGCGTCTCTATCTCAAATTTTTTTCCATCTGTGCCTTCTTTTTCACTTACTACACATGATCGGTGTACCGCAAAATTTGCAACTATTGGCAAGGTACGATGGCGACTCGATAAAAATGAAATTGCATCTTCTATTTTATCTTTAGACTTTAGCACATAAGCTAAAAAATGTTGTTGATGCTCAGACAAGACCCAATACCATTGAGGAATCTTGCTAATTTTTTCAAGATCATTGCTATAGCTTATGTTTGCGACTTTTATTTTAAATTTTTCTAAGCTTCCTCTAACCGACATGGACTGTTCAATTAACTCTCGGAACATTTCCTGATGGTGAGGGGGCATTTGAGTAAACCATGAGGGGAGTGGATGCAATTGTTGTTTGATTTGACTTAAGTCACTATTTATATTCAGCGCGTTTTGTTTTATTTTTATCCAAGTTTCCAGCAAGTTTTCTATATCTTTTACTGGGTTTTTTACTAAATTATCTGGAGGTTGATTAACAAAATAGGCCTGCATAAAATGCCTTTCTTTTTTAGAAAAATCACGAAACCAGGCTGGTGTTTTTGGATATCCATATTTTTTTACTTGTTCCAGTTCATCTAAAATTTGCTGATCATAAGGTACTAATGCTTCATCTACTTGCAAGACAAAATTATCTTTTCCACGTAAAGAGAGTGTAGCTATATTGCGACGCCCCTCTGACATAATCAGATACTGCTCTGCTTCATTTAAAAGCTCTGTGGCTTCCTTATTAGATTTTTTCCATACCAATTGAATCATATCAATAAGTTGGGTAGTAAATTTCTCTAAGCCACTTTGTAACTCATTAATATCTTGTATGGCAGTAAAGCTAGCAGCAGCTCGACATTCTTTAAGATAAGTTAATATCGTTTCGATAGTTAATAGCTGATGACCTTCAAGGATAGGTTCAGAAGGAGGGTAAGCCTTAAGCAAAAACTCAAAAGCTCGATGGAAATTATTTGCTCGTCGAGTATAGCTTTTTGAATAATCAGGTACTTCCGAATAAATTTCCCATTCATAAGTAGGAAATTGCGTTTTTAAAGCCTTTTCTACGGCATCAGGTAATTGAATATTCTGGGGTATACGTAAAATTCCGTTTGGCATTGATAATTTTCCTTACTGCTTTAATCCTAGGGATCCGTCAAAAATTATTACATTTATTTTAGGGCTGTTGCCATTCTAAGTCATTTGAACCAAACTAATAACTGCCTACAGCACCCCACTATTATTGTATAAATATTTCCATGAAACAATTACAATGATCAACAATTATAAAAATAAAAAGGAGTTTGATAATGGGATATATAGTGCCGCACTATATAGCAGGTCAGTTAGTCAAGGATACAAGTAGCACCAGCCACCCTATTTATAATCCTGCTTCAGGTGAAAATGTCGGACAAGTTCATTTTGCGTCTAAAACCCTATGTGATCAAGCGCTGCATACGGCTCATGAAGCAGGAATAAACTGGTCGCAAACACCGCCCATAAAAAGAGCGCGTATCTTATTCAAGTTTAGGGAATTGATGGAAAAATACCAAACTGATTTAGCTCGCCTAGTTACCCAAGAACATGGAAAAACCATTGACGATGCAAAAGGATCTGTTGCTCGTGCGATTGAAGTTGTCGAACTGCATTGTGGCTTGGTTAATCAGCTTAAAGGTGATTTCTCTGTGGAGGTGGCAACGGGTATTGACTGCCATACTTTCCGCCAACCCCTAGGCATTTGTGTTGGCATTTCCCCCTTTAATTTTCCCGTCATGGTACCCGTCTGGTTGATGATTCCCGCCATTGCTTGCGGAAATACTTTTATTTTAAAGCCTTCTGAACAAGATCCTTCTGCTCCAATTCGCCTATTGGAGTTATTAAGTGAAGCTGGTTTACCTGCGGGTGTTGCTAATTGCTTGCATGGTGATAAAGAAACAGTGGATTATTTAATTACTCATCCTTCCGTTGCTGCGGTTACGGCCATTGCTTCCACTCCAGTGGCACAATCTATCTATACCAAGGCCATTACTCATGGTAAACGTGCCCATACCTTTGGTGGTGCCAAAAACCATTGTGTGGTGATGCCTGACGCTGATTTTGATCAAGCAGCTTCCGCCATTGTTGGCGCTGCCTATGGCTCAGCCGGTGAGCGTTGCATGGCTATTTCAGTCGTGGTTGCGGTGGGCGATCAAGTTGCTGACACTTTAATTGAAAAAATGACTCCACAAATTAAAGCCATGAAAGTGGATGCCGGAGATATACCAGGAACCGACATGGGGCCTTTAATTAGTCAAACTCATCGCCTTAAAGTGCTAAATGCAATAGAGAAAGGCGTAGAAGAAGGCGCAAAATTAATCATTGATGGCCGTACTTTTAAAAATCCTGATTATCCGCAGGGATTCTTTTTAGGACCATGCCTGTTTGACGCAGTCAACGAACACATGTCTATTTATCAAAATGAAATTTTTGGCCCGGTACTGGTGATCCTTCGTGTCAAGGATTTCACACAGGCTGTGGACTTAGTCAACAGGCATCAATATGGGAATGGTACCGCCATTTTTACTCGCGATGGATTTATTGCCCGTGAATACAGCCAACAAGTTCAAGTGGGCATGGTCGGCATTAATGTGCCAATCCCTGTACCTATTGCCAATCATCCTTTTGGTGGCTGGAAACAATCTTTCTTTGGTGATTTGAGCATCCATGGCAAAGAAAGTATTGATTTTTATACGAAGCAAAAAACAATTACCAGTAAATGGCCAATCAGTCGCTTACAAGAAAATGCGTTTATTATGCCCACCCATGATTAAATGGAGAAAAGAATGACAAAAATTGGATTTGTCGGATTAGGTCATATGGGATTACCAATGGCCGTTAATTTAGTTAAGGCTGGGTATGAAGTAACAGGCTATGACCTACAACAAACAGCGCTACAATCTTTTGCCCAATCAGGGGGCTTGTTGGCGAAATCCCTTGCTGAGGTTGCCCAAAATAAGGACGTTCTAATCACTATGCTACAAACCGGGCAGCAAGTACTGCAGGTTTGCCGCGGTGATGCAGGCTTATTTTATTTGCTAAAAGATAACACCTTATTTATTGATTGCTCTACCATTGATGTCAACAGCTCACGTGAAATTCATCAATTAGCCAAGGCCAAAAATATTCGCTGTGTGGATGCGCCTGTTTCCGGAGGCACTGCTGGTGCCAATGCAGGTACTTTAACTTTTATGGTTGGCGGTGAAACATCCACATTTCAGGCAGCCTCGCCTATCCTTGCTGCAATGGGACAAAAAATTATCCATACAGGCAATGCAGGAAGTGGCCAAGCAGCCAAAATATGTAATAACATGATTCTAGGTATTTCAATGATTGCCATTTCGGAAGCATTTGTTCTGGCAGAGCACTTACAACTTTCTCCAGAGAAACTTTTTGAAGTGGTCAATAATTCTTCTGGACAATGTTGGGCAATGAGTAAATACGTTCCTATTCCTGGCGTTTTAGAAAATGTACCGGCAAACAACCATTATCAGCCAGGTTTTGCAACCAATATGATGCTTAAAGATTTATTGCTTAGCCAAACCTCCGCTCATTCAGTTCATCTAACCACGCCTCTGGCAGCCAAAGCAACAACAATGTATGAACAATTTGTGGCACAAGGTTTTGGGGAGTCAGATTTTTCCGCCATTATTCAATTAATTGCGCAACATAGTGAGATGTAATATGCCTACGACCAATCCATTACAACCTCACTTGACTCATACTGAAGATTCATTAACCGAATTTTGGGCAGAAATTGCTCAACAAACTATAAGCTGGCAAAAACCGTGGGATACAATTTTGCAAGGTGATTTAAAGAAAGGAAATGTCACCTGGTTTAAAGGGGGAAAACTAAATGTAAGCAGCAATTGCCTGGATCGCCACCTTCCCCACAAAGCACAACAAACCGCCCTAATATGGGAAGGCGACAACCCTGCTCACCATAAAAAACTCACCTTTGCCCAATTACACGCAGAGGTATGTCGGATGAGTAATGTACTAAAGCAACTACAAATTAAAAAAGGAGATAAGGTTGCTATTTATTTACCCATGATTCCTGAGGCTGTAATTACCATGTTAGCCTGCGCGCGGATTGGCGCTATTCATGCTGTGGTTTTTGCAGGTTTTTCATCCCATGCCTTACGGCAACGTCTTCTCGCATCCGAGTCTGTTTGTCTCGTGACCGCAGACAGCTATTATCGCGCAGGCAAGTTGGTAGAGCTTAAAGCACAGGCAGACGAGGCTTGCGATACTCTCAATCTCAAACGCTTGGTGATTAAAAATAATGATACTCCTGTCGCGTTTGATAAAACTTGTGACCACTGGTGGCACGAATTAAAAACAACAGTAAGCGATCAATGTGAAGCAGAGCTTATGGATGCAGAGGATCCTTTATTCATACTATATACTTCTGGCAGCACCGGCCAACCTAAGGGCGTGGTACATACTACCGGCGGGTATCTTGTACAAGCAGCCTATACGCACCAACTTGTTTTTGATTGTCAGGAACAAGACATTTTTTGGTGCACCGCAGACATAGGTTGGATTACCGGCCACAGTTACATAACCTATGGCCCCTTGTGCAATGGCATTACAACTTTAATTCACGAAGGGGTACCCACTTGGCCAGACGCTTCTCGCTGCTGGCAGATCATTGATAAATATAAGGTCAATGTCTTTTACACAGCCCCAACTGCCATTCGTGCCCTAATGCGCGCGGGCGATCAATGGTTAGAGTCTACATCCAGAAGCTCCTTACGCTTGTTAGGCTCTGTGGGTGAACCAATTAATCCTGAAGCGTGGCAATGGTACTATCAAAAAGTCGGAAAAAAGAAATGCGCTATTGTTGATACCTGGTGGCAAACAGAAACAGGCGCGATCATGATTAGTGCCAGAGCCCATGATCCAGCAATAAAACCTGGTTCGGCAAGACAACCCATTCCTGGAATAGTTCCCGTATTATTAAATGAGCGCATGGAAGAAATACCTCATGCCGGCACAGGCCTACTTGCAATTAAATACCCTTGGCCCGCTATGGCACGTACTATTGCCGGCGATCATAAACGTTATCGCCAGACTTATTTACATCAAGGCTATTATATTACTGGCGATGGCGCCAAACGTGATGAAGATGGCGACTATTGGATTACAGGCCGAGTTGATGATGTTATCAATGTGTCAGGCCATCGCTTGGGAACGGCAGAAATTGAAAGCGCTCTGGTTAGCCATATTGCTATTGCAGAAGCCGCTGTAGTTGGCATTCCACATGAACTCAAAGGCCAAGGTATCTATGCCTATGTGGTATTAAAACAAGATGTCATGATTCATGAACAACTCCATATGGAGTTAATGGAGCAAGTTAAAAAAGAAATAAGTCCCATCGCAAAACCAGATGTAATTCATTTTATTAATGAGTTACCTAAAACACGATCAGGAAAAATCATGCGTCGTATTTTAAGGAAAATTGCAGCCAGAGAAGTTCAATTTCTTGAAGAGCTAGGGGATCTTTCTACTTTGGCTAATCCGAATATTGTAGAAGAATTACTTGAAAATATAAAAAAATAAACCTTCAATACATGCTATGAGCTTTTATCTTTATCAAGCGAGTCGAGCCTTGACCCATAGCCGTCAGGCTATGGATTTTTTATATCTTTTGATGTGTATTCACATCACCGTCGTTGCGAGCAGAGCGAATAAAAAAACAAAGAACATTTTAAAAAGGAAATAAAAGTAATTGTTATAAAA
>CAZTYT010000025.1:11486-16458 GCA_964618245.1 uncultured Legionella sp.
GAGCAGAGCGAAGCAATCCAGATCGAACTTTGAACAAGGCATCTCACTAGATTGCTTCGCTCTGCTCGCAACGACAGGCTTTTTTTTCTAGTGCCTAACTAGTAAAGCTCATAGCCTCTCGGCTATGTGGTCAAGCCACGGGGATTCGGAAGTGAAAAAGACGGAGGTTCTTGAGGTTTTCCCTTAGCCTGAAGGCTATGGGCCTTTGCCCGACAGATGATCCTTGTTCTTTGGTACAAACCTAATCACCACAGCGCATAAGATTTTGTTAATTTTTTGATGGTATATTAATAACAAGCACAATAAGAATAAAAAATACTCATACGGAATGTGTACTATGCTTCTATTATGAACATGAAGAGTGATTATTCTTATGAAAGTGAAATTAGAACAAAGCGACTATGTAGCGATTTCTAATATAGTACGAGAACAACTAAAAGATTTATTGCCTGAAAATGAAATGGTCAATAGAGATCTGACTTTTGGGCCAGAATTTATGGCCTCAGCATTACGAATATCCACCCCTTCCACCCAAGTTCAATTCACCTCGGCACAAAAAGAGTACGTTAAAAATCTTCGCCAAGAGATTAAAAATGATGCGACTCTCTCCGATCAAGAAAAACAACTGAAAAACAAGCAGTTAAATAGTATTATCCTGTTTGGGCAAATCCTCTTTGCTCAATCTGCTTGCCTTCATTTTTTAACCATGCCAGATAGTTTAAATAAAAAAGAAGATAAAGGTCTTGAATCATTAAAAAATCATTTTAACGAATTAAGTGAGTTGGCCCAAAGAGAAGGTATTTTACAAAATTCTTCCCGTTTTGAAGCCTTATCTCGTCGCAAAGCATTTAATGTGCTTTGGCAAGAAACTAAGAATTTATTAAAGAACTCTCCGCTAACGGAGGAAGAAAAATACACTTTATTAAAGAATCTTTATAATGCGCGCGATTTTTATTATCAAGTCAATGACTTGAATTTTCGCTATGCGAATAAGCCCTCCCGTAATTTTTCAACTTTCGTCAATAGCTACGCACACTATGGATCAAAAATCGCTCTCATTGCCTCTATAATTGCCATTGGAGCAACAGCTCTAGCCTTTATTCCGCCACTTACCCCTTTTATGGCACCTATCGCTCTTGTTGCGTCCACTATTTCCTTAGCCATTGGTATGCCAATTTCGCTGAAAAATCTGGGAACTATGTTTTATAATCTCATCCGTTTTGGTGCAGAACCAACTCCTGCAGAATTACTTAATGCTGTTATGTTAAGCACTACTTTTATTCTTTCAGGCAGTGCAAGTTTAGTGAGCCAGGCGGTCACCGCAGGTGCTTTAAATCATACTGCAAACGACATTACTTCTGCGGTGGGCCAAGCAACTGGCGTCACCAAAATAACTCTCGGAGTTAAAGGACAACTTTCCGGGATCAATCATGCCAATGCCGTGGCCCATTATAAAGCAGAACTGGCAAAAATTTCTCCGAAAGAAGAAGTCGCTGATGAGAACAATTTACTTAATGATCTACCTTAAGTGAATGCTAACCATTGATTAAGTACTTGAATAAGCTCTTCTACGCCTTCTTTTTTAAGTGAAGAAAAAGTTTGTATACTTACTAAATGGTTTGCCAACTCATAATGCTTGCGTATTTTAAGCAGTGTATTTTTGGCTTCACTACGGCTTAATTTATCTGACTTGGTTAATAAAATATGGACAGGCAACTCGCGCTCAATAGCCCAATCAACCATCATCTGATCCAAATCTTTAAGTGGATGACGTATATCCATTAATAACACCAGTCCCTTGAGGCTTTGTCTGACCTCCAGATAATGTGCCAAATGCTTTTGCCATTCCATTTTAACTTGCAAGGCAACTTGAGCATATCCATAGCCTGGCAAATCCACTAAGCGGCGTTCTTCATCTAAAGAAAACAAATTAATTAATTGCGTTCTACCTGGCGTTTTACTGGTACGGGCCAAACCTTTTATCCCTGTCAGGCAATTCAATGCACTAGACTTTCCAGCATTAGAACGCCCGGCAAATGCTACCTCATACCCACTATCTTCTGGTAAATGAGAAACTCGTGCTGCGCTTTTCAAGAATATCGCTTTTGAATAAGGATTTTTTAACATAAAACATTAATATTTTGGAATTCAACCAAGGCAGTGTACCATTACTTCACGAATTTATATATTTTTTGTGCCAGATAAAGGAATATTTGTAAAATTTGATGATGAGAAAAGCAATGAAACAATTTGCCCTAGCAGTTATTTTGGCAATTCCTTTAGTACTCTATGCTGAAGAATCGTCGATCCCGACTTCCAATAAAGCCATCGTTTGCACTGCTTGCCATGGCCAGGAAGGTAATAGCACCAATCCGGAATGGCCTAATATTGCTGGCCAGCATCCAAAATATTTTATTAAACAGTTAAACGATATGAAAAACAGTGCTTTGCGCAATGCCCCTACAATGAACGCACTCGTTGCAACTCTTAGCGACCAGGATATGGATGACTTAGCAACATATTATGCTAAAATGCCTCTTGCTCAAGGAAAAACGCCTAAGGAATTCTTGCAACAAGGCGAGCAATTATACCGCGGAGGGGACTTTACCAAACGTATTACAGCATGTATTGCCTGCCATGGTCCCAAAGGAACAGGAAATGCCCAAGCAGGTTTTCCTATACTATCTGGCCAACATGCTGCATATACCGTCTTGCAACTGCAAGCTTTTAAGGACGGAAAACGGAAAAATGACTTAAATCATATCATGCAAGATATTAGTAGTAGAATGAGTCCAGAGGATATGGAAGCCGTGGCACACTATATTGAAGGTTTACACTAGGGAATAAAATTATGTTAAAAAAATTATGTTGGCTATTAATATTACTGCCTGTTGTTGCTTTGGCAGACACCTTTATTGAGGGAAAAGATTATCAATTGGTTACTAGCCCACAAGTGGCTATGCGAAATAAAGTGCCAGTTATCCAGGAATTTTTTAGTTATGGTTGTCCATGGTGCTTTAAAATTGAAATGCCACTGGATGCGTGGCTTGGAAAAATGGGAAGCAGCGTGCAATTTGAGCGCGTTCCTGTAGTATTTAAACCGAGCTGGGAATTGTATGCAAAAGCCTATTACACTGCCAAAACACTGGCACTTTCAGACAAGTTAACCCCTCTCCTATTCAAAACAATTCAAGTGGATAGACAATCCCTTGATTCCAAACAAAGCATGATTAACTTTTTTGTCGCTCAAGGTATTGATAAAGAAATCGCTAAAAGTGCGTTTGAAAGTTCGCCAACTATCGATATGCACGTGCAAACTGGAATGGCACTACTGGGAACTTATCAAATTAATGCTGTCCCAGCCTTCGTGGTCAATTATAAGTACAAAACTGATTTGCAATTAGCAGGAAGCCCCGAGCGTTTATTACAAATCCTAGATTATCTGGCAAGGAAATCTGCATAGGTTAATTGCAAAATAAGCCTTGATGAAACAACGCCTCATCAAGGCTACATGCTGATATAAAAAGTAGCATTAAACCCGATCACACTCTGCCCTGAGGATTTTCCAGGCTTAAGATCCCCGTACTAAAATCGTAGGCAAAAAGTTCTGCATAACGCCCCCAATCAATCATGGTGCGCAGCACGCGCTCTGCTTCTTTTTCACTCAAGTAATCTTCTAATTTACTTAAAAACCGCTCTTCCGAAACCCGATGTCCAACTTTCTCATCCAAAACTCGACTGATATAACGGGCAAGCGGAACTTTTTCTAATAAGCGTTGGGCAAATAACCGCTTGCGCTCTTGTAAGTCTGCATCAGCAAATTGCTTGCCTAACTCGCTTAATTGAATATCTCCGGCCGATACCTTGGCAAAACCTAATATTTCTAATGTTTCAAGTATTGGGAAAAGATCATCAATATTCATCATTAATTCATCAGCAAGCTCTGGTAAATCAATCCGCTCCTCAAAAGATGTCATGGTTTCAATCAAACCAGTCAATTCAGAAGGCTCTACATCTGGTAAACGGTATCCCAAGCCAATTTGCCGCTCGCGCTGAGCGCGTTTTGCTTTTTCCTTGGGCCCTGTCGTCATTAGCGTATAAATTTTATCAACCAAAGCTCTAAATTCGGGCGATTCAGGATCACGTGGTTGTGGCAAAGTCACCGGCAATTCCGCTCGAATATACCCCGGATCATTACCGAAAATAACAATACGATCGGCAAGAGTAGCTGCTTCTTCAATATTATGAGTGACTAATAAGATCCCATTGGTGTTGGTTTTTTTTTCTTTCCATAATTCGAGCAAGTCTGATTTCAAATTCTCCGCGGTAAGAACATCTAAAGCAGAAAAAGGTTCATCCATTAATAACACATCGGGATTAATCACTAATGCCCTGGCAAAACCAACCCTTTGCCGCATCCCACCTGATAACTCACGGGGAAAAGCCGACTCAAAACCATCCAAACCAATAATATCAATTGCCTCAATGGCCCGATGTCGACGCTCTTCGCGACTAACACCTTGCGCTTCCAAACCCAACTCCACATTTTCCAAAACATTCAACCAAGGCATAAGCGCAAAGGATTGGAATACCATGGCAATTCCAGCAACTGGCGCGATTACAGGCTTGCCTCGGTATGTTACTGTACCACTTGTAGGTGGTACCAGGCCTGCAATAATTCGCAATAAAGTGGATTTACCTGAGCCAGATTTACCTAATAAAGCAACTATCTCACCTTCATGAAGCTTAAAGTTGACATCTTCAAGTACTAGCAAGTCTTGTTCAGAAGCTTTTTTAAAGGATTTACGCAAATTTTCTATAGCAATAATAGTTTCAGCCATGAGCGTCTCTACTTTAGTGATTAATTAAAATTAAAACGTCCTTCTGCCAACCGATATAAGGGGCGCCAAATCAAGTGGTTAAACGTCAGCACATATAAACACATCATGGCTGTCCCTAACGCAATCTTGGG
>CAZTYT010000026.1:0-15227 GCA_964618245.1 uncultured Legionella sp.
AAGTGAGGTAGTATTTCATTGCCCCATCGACCATATGCGGCTTCTTTAATATCTGCAATATTTGTTAGCTTTGTCATTATTGCGCTCCTTCTGATTTACGAAATTCAGCAATACGAGCAGCAATCCATTCGTGCACTTCTGCTTCGACCCATGCAACGGACATTGAACCGAGAGAAATACTTTTTGGAAAATTTCCTTGTGCCATTAAGGCGTAGATTCTGGAACGTGATAAGGTGGTTAATCGTTCAACTTCTTTTCGACGGATTAAAACTTTAGAAGACATATGCAATCCTTAAACTTATTGGGGAATGCATATGAAACAACAAAAAACTGGATATTCCCGACAAGATTATCCAGTTTTTTGTTGTTTTCTTACTTTTTGAGAAAGGATACTCCCCCGAATAGATTGCTCAGCCACTTCAGGTAGCTTCTCACGTTCAGCAATCAGACGAGCAAGAGAGCGATTGGAGAATTTTCCTTGCGGATCTATTTCTTGAGCCAGCTCATTCCATTTTTCTTTATCTTTGGAAGTGTATTTTATCGCCGCTTCAACGGCCTTTTTTTGACTTATTTGCTTTGGTTTTAGCCACAAGCATTCATCTTCAACTCTTTGAATGTGCGCTGCAGACCATATTTTAATTTCTGCAGGGAATTCATTCCATCCATTGAAATCTCCCACCTTAAGTTTTTCTATTGCCTCATCAAGCATAAGTCTATTTAAAGGTAATTTAATAAACGCCATAGCAATCATGTTCAGAGGATACGATTCTGCATTCAAAAGAGCCTGGATAAATAATTTAATGCCTTCATCCAACTCGTTGTTTTTATGTGCTTTAAGAGCTTTATACAAAGGGTGCTTTTTATCTTTTCTTGCATTCTTAACCTCTTCAATCAAGTATTGCTCGGCACAGCCATTAAAACCGCCGCGCTTCATGTATTCAGAAACGCTTTTTTCTTTTTGATCTGTCATAACATCACTTTTAATTTATCAAGGTAATCTGCCCATTTTTGCATCATTTCTAGCCGTTCAGGTAAATGCGATGTCCTGTTATATGCACGTCCATTTGGATCTCGCACAGCATGAGCCAATTGATGCTCGATATAATCTGGTCTGATATGCAAAATCTCATCAAGAACTGTCCTCGCCATTGCACGAAAGCCATGAACACTCATTTCATTTTTAGCAAACCCCATACGACGCAAAGCAAAATTAAGGGTGTTTTCGCTCATAGCACGAGTGCTGGTCTGTTCGCTGGAAAACACATATTTTCCACGCCCAGTCAGAGGATGAATTTCTTGCAAAATAGCCACCGCTTGTTTCGATAAAGGAACTAAGTGTGCAACACGCATTTTCATTCGCTCTGCTTTGATATTCCATTCAGCCGCATCAAGATCTATTTCAGACCATTCAGCAGCGCGCAATTCTCCAGGCCGGACAAATACCAAAGGAGCAAGCTGTAAAGCACATTTGGTTATGAAACTCCCATGATATTCATCAATTGCTCGTAAAAGCTCGCCAATCGCTTTAGGATCAGTCATGGTTGCAAAATGAGTTGTTTTTGCTGGCTGAAGTGCGCCTTTTAAATCAGGCACAGGATCGCGCTCTGCTCTTCCTGTCGCTATGGCATAACGAAACACTTGACTGCAATTTAATAATGCTCGGCGAGCTGTTTCCTTAACCCCACGCTCTTCAATACGCCGTGCAGCAATTAATAGTTGCTGTGCGGTAATAGATGCAATAGGACTGCCTCCAAGCCAAGGAAAAATATCTCGTTCAAGACGGCGAATGATTTTATCTGCATGGGTTGGAACCCAAATAGGGGATTGATTGGCAAACCATTCGCGAGCCACAACTTCAAAGCTATCCACATCCTGACTGGTCTGTGATTGCTTTAAGGCTTTACGATGCTCGCTGGGATCAACTTTCGTCTTTTTTAACAAGGCACGGGCATCTTGTCGTAGCTCTCGTGCTTCCGCTAAACTTACCTCTGGAAACACCCCCAATGCGAGCGTTTTCTGTTTTCCATCAAAGCGGTATGAGTAGCGCCAGTATTTTTTCCCATTGGGTTGAATCAATAAAAATAATCCTTGGCCATCAGAAAGCTTTAACGGTTTATCCAGCTCTCGCTTTTTCTTAACATCTGCAACGGACAATTTCATTTTGTTGGTATCACATAGTGTTGGTATCGAAAATACCAACGATAGTACCAACACTTAGCGCAGGACATCAAGGGAATTATTGGGAATAGCTAGGAAGCCCAATCTCGTAAAACCTAGTGTTTACAAGGATTAAAAGGACTTTTCAGGAACATCTAAGATTAAGTTATGGTGGAGGCGGCGGGAATCGAACCCGCGTCCGCAGATCCTCTGCCTTCAGCTCTACATGCGTAGCCTTGTCGTTTGATTTAACTGTGTACCCTCCGACAGGCAGGATGGTAGCACAGCGATTCCCTAAATTTCGCAGCCTAACTCGGGATGGGTTAGGATACTAGCTTATCTCTTATGACCGTTGATTCGATACCGATAAGCGGGCTCGGTCGAACGGGATACTGGGTTTATTGGCCAGTACACAGTGATACTATAACTACTTATTAGGCAGCAATAGCACCAGCAAAGTTTTCATCGTTTGCATTTATATTTAGTGAGTCTGATTTACGAGAGTTCTCGTTCTCGGCATGCACTTCCGGTTTTGCAACCCCCGTCGAAGCCAGGTCGCCCCCATTTGTACAACTTAAGTATAACATAAAATAACAATTGTCGTTGCATTTTTTCTAAAGAAACTGCAGGGGGAAGTTCCCCTCCCCTCTTTATTAGCCTCGAATTCCATTATGTCGGAGTAAAGCATCCACTGTTGCTGGGCGTCCTCTAAAAGCGATGAATGCTTCTACTGCTTTTTTAGAACCTCCCACTTCCAAAATTTCCTCTAAAAATGAACGACCGGTCTCAGCGTTAAGAATCCCTTCTTCTTCAAACCGTGAATACGCATCACTGGATAACACTTCAGCCCAGCTGTAACTGTAGTAACCCGCTGCATAACCGCCACCAAAAATGTGGCTGAAGCTATGTTGGAAACGGTTGTAAGGCACAGCAGGAATTACTGCTGTTTTTGCACGAACATCTGCCAATATGTCGCTAACAAACGTCGCTTTATTAGGTTGGTATTCCTGGTGGATACGAAAGTCAAAAATAGAAAATTCCATTTGTCGTAACATCGCCATCGCGGATTGGAAATTTTTAGCCGCAATTAAACTTTGGTAGAGAGATTCAGGAAGTGGCTGATGGGTATCCACATGCGACGTTAAAATATCTAATGCACTTTTCTCCCAGCACCAGTTTTCAAAAAATTGGCTGGGCAATTCCACCGCATCCCATTCCACACCATTAATCCCAGAAACGCCTATATAATCGACTTGCGTTAAAATGTGATGGAGGCAATGACCAAACTCATGGAATAAAGTAGTCACTTCATCATGGGAAAGCATGGCGGGTTTATTGCCGGAAGCTTTAGCAAAATTACAGGTTAATGTTGCAATTGGTATTTGAATAGAACCATCGGCTAATTTTCTACGACTTTGCAAAGAGTCCATCCAGGCGCCGCTGTGTTTATTAGGGCGAGCAAATAAATCCGTGTAGACGTAGCCGCGGACTTTATTATGTTCATCCACCACACAATAACATTGAACATCTTTATGCCAAATATCCACGCCTTTCACTTCTTGGATGCTCATACCATAAAGTTGTTTTGCCAGATTAAATAAACCTTGCATGACTTTAGGCTGTGGAAAATAAGGACGTAAATCTTCTTGGGATAATTTAAACAAATCCTGTCTTCTTTTTTCAGAAAGATAAGCAACATCCCAGGGTTTAACAGGATCAATGTGCCATTTTTCAGCAGCAAATGCTTTTAGCTCAGCAAATTCGGCCTCTCCTTGTGCGTGAGCACGTTGCACCAAATCATTCATAAATGCCATCACTTGAGTGGTGGAATCTGCCATTTTTGTGGCTAACGAAAGTTCTGCGTAATTGTTAAATCCTAATAATTTGGCCTTTTCATCGCGTAAAGCCAAGATTTCATTCATTAAAGGTGTATTATCAAAAGCACCTGCATTAGGCCCTTCATCCGAAGCACGCGTCACATAAGCTTGATAAATTTCTTCTCGTAAAGCCCGATCATCTGCATAGGTAATTACAGCTTGATAACTTGGGTATTCCAAAGTAAATACATAACCAGCCATTCCTTTTTCGGCTGCAACTTCTTGGGCGGTATGCACCGCATGTTCAGGAATACCGGCAATACGTTTTTCATCCAGGACATGAATCGTAAACGCTTGGGCAGCATCAAGAATATTGTGTTCAAATTGGTTTGATAATTCATCCAGGCGGGTTTGAATCGCTTCAAAGCGCTTTTTATCTTTTTCATTTAAAGCAACCCCTGACAACTGAAAAGCAAGCAAACTATCAGCAATTACTTTTTTTTGTGCGGCATCTAATTGTTGCGTATCAATGGATTTAATCGCTTCATACAATTGACGATTATGCCCTATTGCTGACTCATAGGCAGATAACAAAGGTAAGCAAGCATCATAGCATTCCCGTAGTACCGAAGAATCCATGACTGAATGCAAATGAGACATTGGTGACCAGAAACGCTCAAGCTCATCGGCTAAATCATCCAAGGGGTACATCAAATTGTCCCAGGTGTAATGGGGATTATCTTTAAGTAAATTCTGTACTTGCTCGAGATGGCTTTTTAGCATCCCTTCCAAATGAGGTTTGAATCGTTCAACATCAATATGACTAAATTGTGGTAATCCAACGGGCGCTGACATATTGTACCTGTATAATGGTTATAAGATACAAAAGCATAGCATTCAATTGCTAAAGGCTCTACTTTTCTTTAAAGAGAACAGCTATGGATAATCTCCTCATCCATAATAGTTTTCTCCGCCTTGAAAGAGGATTCAGGCGAAGGCAAACAAGCTGATTTTGGACGTTGGGCAAAAAAGCCCAGATTGCTAACTTTGCCGTCAGGAAGAGCTACCATATTAGCCGGTCGATGAATATTAATAACTTCACGTAAAGCAAAGTTAGCAAAACAAAGCAACAATAAAGTAAAAGCACCGATTAAAGGAATAACCGGATTTAACGCAAATAAAGGGGCGGCACAACACGCTGCCAGGAATACTGCTGTAGTCATACTAACGTGTGTCCCCAAACGCAACCACTCAAAATTAATTTGCCCATCCAATTTTTCTAATAAGTGTTTAAGCTCTTGAGAGTTTATTTTTGGATCAGCACTCATTGCCTGGTATTGCTTTCGTAACTCATATAAACGGTTTAGCTCAACAAAGGCACGACCTGCAGCTAAAACCACATCATAACCAAAAGCAGCGATTGATAAATAAACGGCAAAAGGGGCGAGAGCGCCAGTCAAAATAAAATAGTTAATTAAACCAACCGCAACCCAAACCGAATCATTCCCTAATTCAAACCAGCGGCGCAATAATTGCCCTTGTAAACGCTTATCCCAATCCAGAGATTTTTCTTTGTCACCCATCCACCAGCCAGGCACTGTATGTTTTATCAATAAAAACAGGTTCACACTCAATCGAGGAAGATAAAAAAACCAGGCAATGTGTGGTAATAAAGGATCCGTATATTTATCAAGATAACCAATCAAATGGCGGTACCAATAAGCGCTCTGATCCAATCTGGACAACAAATCCAAAGCGCGTTTGGAACGCAAAAAAAGCAACCGATATAAGTTAAAGTCAACCGTTTTATCACGTACTCGTTGAGAGGGTTCAACCTTAAAGGCCAACAGTTTTATCACATACTCTTTGAAGAAATCGAACTTTGTTTTTTTGTCTTCTTTAGAAGGGGTTCTTGGCTCTTGAAGAGTATTTTTTTCTGTCCAATGAGCAGGAAGAGAGCCATGAATTTCTTCTAAAATGCTTCGATAAATTTTGCGTTGAGCGCGTAAGTTTTTTACTTCTCGAGGTACAATCAGGTAATTTTCATATAAATGGGTTAGTAAATCAGCAAGGAAAATCGCCGCAACCAGCTCTTCAGTCACTTGTTCTTTAGTTGCTTTGTTAGTTAATAAGTTAGCACGTAATTGCTGCCCTAATAAGCTATACTCCATGTTTAAGATAATATGTGACGATACAACCTTATTCCAATCATCACGACTCAATGACTGCACTGAAAAAGTCAACTGCAAAGGGGCTGCAGGAGGACTAACCAACAATTGTTGAAATTGAAATTTGTCTTGTAAATGTTGAATAATTGGATTCATGATGTCCTAAATCGTGTGGATATCAATTTACTACAAGCTAATCTTGTTCATATAAAACATGAAGAGATAAAAAATAAATCCATTGTAATAAAAAATACACAGAAAGTAAATTTTAGTGGATATAAACACGAATTTGTGAATTTAAAATTATCACTCATATTACAATAAAGTCTTATATCGCAATTTTTACACTAACTGCAACTCCTCTCCGGTAATTTATTGCGCATTAAGAGGGAAAAGGTATATAAATCAAACCAAAAAGCGTGGTTTAATGAGTAAAACAACTGAAAAAACGCCCACAAATAGATTATGTTTTAGCAAAGTAGACCTTTTATCTAAAGATTTGTTTAAAAATGAGCTTGGTTTCTTGCTGATTAATGCTAACTAAGCGACAATAACGCACCTAGTTATGTGCCAAAGAGAACGCATGAATCTTTCAAAAGAATTAGCAAATGCCATTCGTATTTTAAGTATTGACGCTGTAGAGCAAGCTCAATCCGGACACCCTGGGATGCCCCTGGGCATGGCAGACATTGCCACTGTTTTATGGAAAAAATTTTTAAAATATAATCCTAAAAATCCTCATTGGTTTAACCGCGATCGTTTCGTCTTATCAAATGGTCATGGCTCCATGCTTCTCTACTCCTTATTGCATCTTACTGGCTATAACCTGTCCATTGATGAACTAAAACATTTTCGCCAGCTTCATTCAAAAACACCTGGTCATCCTGAATATGGCCACACTCCAGGAGTAGAAACCACGACAGGCCCCTTAGGGCAAGGTTTAGCAAATGCCGTAGGAATGGCGATTGCAGAACATGCTTTGGCCAGTCGCTACAATCGCCCGGATTGTCAGTTGGTGGATCATTACACTTATGTTTTTGTCGGTGATGGCTGCTTAATGGAAGGCATTTCACACGAAGCTTGTTCTTTGGCAGGCACCTTAGGCTTAGGTAAGCTCATTGCTTTTTATGATAGCAATGGCATTTCCATTGATGGGAAAATTGATCCCTGGTTCACTGATGACACAGCAGCACGTTTTCGTGCTTATAACTGGCAAGTTATCGAAGCGGTTGATGGCCATGATATGGATGCGGTTGAACAAGCTATTTTAAAAGCGCAAGCCAACCGTGAACAACCTAGCCTGATTATTTGTAATACCGTCATTGGCTTAGGCTCTTCCGTGGCTGGCAGTGAAAAATCACATGGCGCCCCTTTAGGTGTCAAAGACATTGAAAAGGTACGCGATTACTTCCATTGGCACCACGCTCCTTTTGTCATTCCTGATGCCATTTATCAGCAATGGAATCATGTTGAACAGGGCGAAAAAGAAGAACAACAGTGGTTAACAACCTTGCATCACTACCATCAAGGTTATCCTCAGGAGCACCATGAATTTTTACGTCGCATCAATGGCGATCTTCCAGATGATTGGCAAGGCCTTAGTGACGCCTTTTTAAACCAATGTCTTACCAATGAAAAAGCAGTGGCAACCCGCAAAGCATCTCAGCAATGTATTGAATATTTTGCAGGCATACTTCCAGAAATGTTCGGGGGCTCAGCTGATTTAACTGGTTCTAACAATACTAACTGGTCTGAAAGCCATGGCCTGAGCCGCCAGGATTTTACGGGTAATTATCTATTTTATGGCGTGCGTGAATTTGGAATGGCTGCCATTATGAATGGCTTAGCTGTACATGGCGGGTTTATTCCTTATGGCGGAACCTTCCTGGTATTTGCAGATTATGCACGTAATGCTGTGCGTTTAAGTGCTTTAATGAAACAGCGAGTGATATATGTCTTTACCCATGACTCCATTGGCTTAGGTGAAGATGGCCCTACACACCAACCGGTTGAGCATGCCGCTATGCTACGAATGACTCCTGGTATGAGTGTTTGGCGCCCCGCTGATTTATTAGAAACTGCTGTTGCCTGGCAGCAAGCGTTAGAGCATCATCACGGGCCTACTTCGTTATTGCTTTCAAGGCAAAACTTACCGGCATTACCACATGGAGAAAATGCAACAGCCCTGATCAAAAAAGGTGGTTACATTTTGCATGAATGCGAAGGAACACCAGAGGTCATTTTGATTGCGACAGGCTCTGAAGTGCAACTGGCTCTTGCTGCAGCAGAACAAGTTAAAGCACGTATCCAAGTAAGAGTAGTGTCGATGCCCTGTGCTGAACGGTTCAAAGAGCAAGATTTAAGTTACCAGAATCAAGTACTACCCCAGCAAGTAAAAACTCGCATTGCGATTGAAGCAGCAAGTTCAGCCTACTGGTATCAATTCGTAGGATTGCAAGGCGCAGTAATTGGCCTTGATCAATTTGGCGTCTCTGCCCCTGCGGAACAAGCTTACCAATACTTTGGTATTACGGTTGAGCGGGTAGTCCAAACCTTAGAAAAATTAACTGGAAAAACTAATTAATAATACAAATGCTGTACTCAAAGGTCAGCAAAGCACCCTTAAATTGGAGAAGTAGTATGAGTATACGTGTCGCGATAAATGGCTATGGCCGCATTGGCCGTTGTATTTTAAGATCCATTTTTGAATACAATCGACAAAATGAATTTGAAATTGTTGCGATTAATGACTTGTCAGGGCTCGATGTCACTGCACATCTGACTCGTCACGATACAACCCATGGTCGTTTTCCATATGAAGTTTCTACAGAAGGCAATCAACTTATTATTGATGGGCATGCGATTCAAATTACCGCTGAGCGCGATCCATTGAATTTGCCCTGGAAAGAATTAAATATTGATTTGGTTCTGGAGTGCACTGGACGATTTACTGAATATTCTGAAGCAATGCAACACATCAAAGCAGGCGCCAAAAAGGTACTTATTTCTGCACCTGGAAAAAATGTACCAGCTACCATAGTTTATGGTGTTAATGATCACCTTCTGAAGTCATCTGACCTTATTGTTTCCAATGCGTCTTGCACTACCAATTGTTTAGCACCAGTGGTTAAACCGTTAAATGATGTATTAGGTATCGAAAGCGGATTATTAAATACAGTCCACGCCTACACCAACGACCAGATGTTATTGGATGCAAGTCATAAGGATCTGCATCGTGCACGTGCTGCGGCTCATAATATTATCCCGACGAAAACTGGTGCTGCTGCAGCAGTAGGATTAGTTTTACCTGAACTTGCTGGAAAGCTGGATGGTTTTGCCATGCGCGTCCCAGTGATAAATGTTTCTGTGATTGATTTAACCTTTATTGCCCGTCGTGAAACGACAACTGAAGAGGTCAATCAAATTGTTCGTCAAGCCAAAAGCGCGGTTTTACAAATTAATGATGAGCCCTTGGTTTCTTCTGATTTTAATCACAATCCTGCATCTGCTATTTTTGATACAACCCAAACTAAAGTTCTTGGCAAATTAGTAAAAATCGTTGCTTGGTATGATAACGAATGGGGATTCTCCAATCGTATGCTCGATACTGCATCGCGGATGATGCATTGCTAAGAACCTACGGAGAAAATAATGAATCTGATTCAAATGAGCGATGTCGATCTTTCCGGGAAACGCGTGTTAATTCGTGAAGATTTGAATGTTCCGATTAAAGAAGGTTTAATCACTAGTGATCAACGCTTGCAAGCGGCGCTTCCAACTTTGGAAGCTGCTTTGGCAGCTGGTGCTGCAGTCATGGTTTTATCTCATCTCGGACGTCCTGAAGAAGGTAAGTTTGAAAAACGCTTTTCCTTGCAGCCCGTCGCTGATTACTTAAAAGAGCACTTGGATTATCCCGTACATTTTGTTACTGATTACCTTAATGGGGTAGAAGTGAACCCAGGGGAGTTAGTGGTTTGCGAAAACGTACGCTTTAACCCAGGCGAAAAAAGCAATGATGAACAATTAGCTAAGAAACTTGCAAGCCTGTGTGACATCTTTGTGATGGATGCGTTTGGCACAGCTCATCGTGCACAAGCATCAACCTATGGCGTTGCTCAATTTGCCCCTGTTGCAGTTGCAGGGCCATTGCTAGTTAGGGAATTAGAAGCCCTGAAAAAAGCATTGCAAGCCCCTCAAAAGCCCATCGTCGCCATTGTCGGCGGCGCCAAAGTTTCATCCAAATTAACGTTATTACGTCAATTGGTAGGTATGGTTGATTACCTCATTCCAGGAGGCGGCATTGCCAATACCTTTTTAAAAGCGCAGGGATATGAAATTGGCAACTCCCTCTATGAGGAAGAATTGCTTGATGAAGCACGCGCCATCTTACAGTTGGCTGAAGAAAAAGGCTGCCATATTCCCTTACCCACGGACGTAGTCGTAGGTAAGACATTTAGTGAAATTTGCCCTGCTTATAACAAATCGTTGGGCAATGTCGCTGCAGACGATATGATTTTGGATATAGGGCCAATCACTGTCAGTGAATACGTTGATATTATCAACAAAGCCAAAACCATTATCTGGAATGGTCCTGTTGGCGTATTCGAGTTTGCTCAATTTGCTTATGGAACTCGGGCATTAGCTATTGCCATTGCTGAAAGCGATGCCTTTTCCATTGCCGGCGGTGGGGATACCTTGGCAGCAATAGATCTTTATGATTTGAATCAGCAAATTTCTTATATTTCTACAGGAGGTGGGGCATTTCTGGAGTGCTTGGAAGGAAAAACCTTGCCTGCTGTTGCTATTTTGCAGGAGCGCGCAAAAAATGTTACGTCAAACTAAGATTGTTGCAACGCTAGGGCCTGCCAGCAATAATCCAACAACCATTCGCGCCATGTTGACTGCTGGAGTCAATGTGGTTCGTATTAATTTTTCCCATGCCAGTGCCACTGCCTTACAACTAATCGCCTTGGTACGGCAAATTGCTGAAGAATTAAACCATCCTTTAGCCATTATGGCCGATTTACAAGGGCCAAAAATTCGCATTGGCCGTTTTAAAGACAAATCCGTGAACCTGGTCGATGGCCAGGCCTTCGTGCTGAATTGTCAGGCACCGGATTTACTGGGTGACGAATATGAAGTGGCGGTCGCTTATCCTGAATTGGCTCAAGAGGTAACCCCTGGAGATCGCTTATTAGTCAATGATGGTTTAATTGAATTAAAAGTCGAAAAAATTGTTGGCTCTAAAATTCATTGTCTTGTTCTTGAAGGTGGATTGTTAACGGATCTAAAAGGACTAAACCGCAAAGGTGGCGGCTTGGCAGCCAGAACCTTAACAGAGAAAGACAAAGAAGATTTACATACAGCAATCCAGGCAGAGGTCGATTATGTGAGTCTTTCCTTTGTAAAAGATGCCCAAGATATTCGTAATGCGCGTGCTCTATTACAAGAAATGAAAGCCCAAAAAACATTAATAATCGCCAAAATCGAACGCAGTGAAGCGTTAGAACATTTAATAGATATCATTCAAGAAGCTGACGCAATCATGGTAGCCCGTGGTGATTTGGGAGTTGAGGTGGGTGCTGCGGAGGTGCCAGCGATACAAAAGCGCATCATTGAACAAACTCGGCGTTTGGATAAAGTCGTTATTACCGCAACGCAAATGATGGAATCCATGATCAATAATCCGCAACCGACCCGTGCGGAAGTTTCTGATATTGCCAATGCCATATTAGATGGGACAGACGCCGTAATGCTTTCCGCGGAAACAGCCAGTGGCCAATTTCCAGTAAAAGTGATCGAAATGGTTAATAAAATCTGTTTAAGCGCTGAAAAGCACGCCAGTTTTTATTATGACAGCTATCATGAAGCATGTCATTTTAAACGTGCCGATCAAGCCATTGCTGTAGCAACCATGCATGCAGCCAATCATTTCCCTACGCAAGCGATCATCACCTTAACTGAATCAGGGGACACGGCTTTATGGATTTCCCGTCATTACAGCACTGTCCCAATTATTGCAGTATCTGCGAATAAACGAACTCTTGGGCGTTTAAGCCTGGTTCATAATGTGTTTCCAGTATTTATAAATTACCATCAATTTCCAAATGATGACATTAATAGGGAAGTATTAAATGAGTTAATTGCATCAGGATATCTTGAGAAAAAAGGATTTGTTTTATTAACCAGAGGAAGGGCTATTGGCGTTGCTGGTGGAACAAATTGCTTGGAAATTATAAAGTTGTAGGATTGATGTGGGTCGAGCCTTGGCCCGACATTTCCGTTAATTCCAGAGCCTAAAACAAAGAAATTTACCATTGGGAAAAACTATCGCAGCCAACCTACTCTACTGTTTCTTTTTTGTCTTCCAGGGTCTTGGAAAGACCTAACTTTTCTTTTAAACGAGCAACTGCGTCAGGGTCATATTGACGAGTTGTTTTATGTTTTACCATCACTGCTGGTGTTCTGGGGGCAGGCGTTGCTATATTGGAGCTAGTAGCATAGGAACGCGCTGGATAAGTAGGAACGTAATCATCGCTTACAGATTGGTTATTTACTTTGACTTGATAGGAGGCAGGTAGTTGGCTAATCGTTTTCTCAGTCATCACCTTACGTGCATTGCGGATGCTTTTTTCAACGCGTTTTTTAATCTTGGCAGCAGCATGTTCTGCTTCGCCTGCACTGACCTCACCAGCCTCGTTTCCTTGCAAATCAATACGGGCTTCCCGCAATTTCAAACAAGCGAGATAATCCAGCCGACGAGTAAATAAGACAACTGCTTCTCGTAATTTGCTTTTGGAGATACCTGCTTCAGCAGCCTTATCAGCGTGCAAGAAGATATCCTCCATAATACCAATCTTTAATGGACGGATACGTAACGAATTATCGAATGCGGCAGGAAAATTCACTGCTAACCATAATAATGCACTATGGCGTGCTTTTTTAGATTGATTTTTTTGTGTTTTATTAATCACAGCGGTGCGTGGGTGCAGCTCCTGCTTTCTCATTAGTGTACCCTTGTTGGTTGCTTGTCTGAAAAAATAACATCATTTGCATTACTGCTGAGCGCACAATGTACAATGTTTAATGCGAGTTTGCAAGCACTCTCATTTGCGTAAATTATGTCTTAATAAAAGCAACATCTGGAGTAGAAAAATTTGCCATAATCAGCCTATAATTAATTTAAACCATGAATCCGATAAATAACCATGAAGCGATTATTTATAGCCTTTTTTGCAGCATTTTTACCCTGGATGGTTTTTCTTTTTAATGGCAATCCAGGAGGGGCATTTGTTGCTTTAATCTTGCAGGCGACGTTAATAGGTTGGCCTTTTGCCAGCTATTGGGCATGGCGGAGTGAATATCCTTCAAAAGCAAAGAAAAAAAACTCATAATCCCATCATTAAAGGTCAAGGAATATTATGTTAACCCGCGTTATTGTAAATGGGGCTCATGGCAAAATGGGCTCTCTAGCTTGTGATACTTTAAGCAAAAATCCCGAATTTGAATTAGTAGCCCAATTAGGTAAAGAGGATAATTTAGCCCAAGCAATCGCTGCTACTAAAGCAGAAATTGTGGTGGATCTCACCCGCGCGGATTGTGTCTATCAAAATAGCCTCACTATTATTCAACAAGGCGCAAGACCTGTTATTGGCACCTCTGGGTTGCTTCCTGAGCAAATTAAAACGCTTAGCGAACAATGTGAAACACAACACCAAGGCGGAATTATTGTTCCTAACTTTTCAATTAGTGCGGTTTTAATGATGATGTTTGCTGCTAAAGCAGCCGAATATTTTTCTGAAGTGGAAATTGTTGAAACACATCATCAGCAAAAATTGGATGCGCCATCAGGAACTGCCTTAAAAACCGCTGAAATGATTGCTGCCGCCCGAAAAACTACCAAGAACAAATTAAATCTAAAAGAATTAATTCCTGGGGCACGTGGCGGAACCCATTGTGATATTAACATTCACTCCTTACGCTTGCCTGGCGTACTTGCTCGCCAACAAGTCATTTTTGGCAATAGTGGAGAAACTTTGTCCATTATAGACGATAGTATTGATCGCAACTGTTTTATGCCTGGTTTAGTTATAGCATGTCAGAAGGTTCTGGAATTAGATAACTTAGTTTATGGTTTAGAGCACGTCCTATAACCTATCCACAATGGCCTGTTAAACGCCATTCTTACCTAATTAATTCATCGCAAAAATGAAGCCTTGATGAAAAGGACATCATCAAGGCAATGTACTAGCTTATGGCAAATTCACATTGGATTGTTCTTCCTCCTCCATGGGCGTTGCACTAGGGGCAGGAGTGGAGGTAGAGGTTTGTGCATCCAGATTTGAACTGTTTATGGAGCTCATAGGGTCATTTAAGCTCGCGCTATCTTCGGATTGCGATAAACTGGGTAACTCAGTCTCTTTAGCAGAGGAATTCATCAAATTGGAAAAAGCACTACCAATTTTATCTTTAGTATCGGATACAAAGTCCTTTACAGCAGAAAGAGGAGACATATCTTTTATTCCTTGCACTTTTTCATCAACCTTATCTTTGACATACTGCTTGGCTTGATCAATCGCATCCGTTAGTGCTCTCCCAGGAGGAGTATCTGCTATTTTATCCCAAGCTTTATTTCCTATTTTTTTAATAAAATTAGTAAGCTGTTTATTGGTATCGTTAACAAAATTATTCAGATCATCAACCAATTCCATCATGGGATCTTTTTTTTCTTTATTTTTATTTTCTTGCTTATTTTCTTGCTTCTGTTGAGGTTTTTTCTTTTCTGGTTCAGATTTCTTAGCGCTTTTTTTGTCATCAGCTTTTGCTTCTGATGCATCATCATCCATAGGCAAATCAACTTCATCGGAATCATGGGGAGTTGCTACCGCTTCGGGGGCGGAATTCTCAGGCCCAGCATCAGGCAAACCAATCTCATCTGAATCATGAGCAGTAGCTACCGCTTCTGGCTGGCTTGATTCAGGAGTAGCTGCTTCATTAGAAGGATTTGCTTGGGGAAGTCCAGTGTCAATTTCATTGCTGCTCATCGTTTAAACCTCTATTTGTTGCTATTAACTTAAGAATAGCA
>CAZTYT010000027.1:0-2233 GCA_964618245.1 uncultured Legionella sp.
AAATTGCCTACCGGATTTCGGCAGCCGTTTTTAGACTTTTCTGTTGCAGCCCCGATTGGAGATGTCGAATTGGATAATTGTCTTGCCATGCCCAAGGGAGAAAACAAAATCTTTGTCAGCTTACAGGGCGAGCGGGGCACCTTGCGCTATTGGCAGGAAACGGGTCATAATAAGTTTAATTTCTTACAACTCTTTGTGCCCGAACACCGCAAATCCATTGGCGTAGAGCCGATGACCTGTATGACGGATGGTTTTAATTCTGGCGAAGGCTTGATTGTACTTGCGCCGCAGGAAGTAGCTGTTGTGGAGGCAGGCGTCCATTTCAATAATGCTTAGAAAATGTACAAAAGTTTCCTAAGCATTATAGTTAGTGATTGGATTACATTTTTAAATAAACGCCTACCGAAACCATTGGTGCAGCCAGCACGTTTCTTCCGCTCGTAGCGCCAGAAGCCTGCGCGATAAATCCTACTTTTTGCGTTGGCTCATACGCTACAAAAACCTGTGGCGAAAGGAATTCCACGTTATTACCAAATAAACCATTGGCGCTGCCGGTAGGGCTTCCGTTGTTAAAAGACTGAGTACCAGAAAGTTTTACGCCCGTTAGCAGCCGGTTCTTCCAAAATTTGTAGCCAAACTCCGCTTCAAAGCGCAACTCATCTGAAAAATCCTCCGTGCGATTGTTAAAACCAACATACCCCGTTGCGTACCAGCGGTCTGCACCGTAGCCTGCCTCCAGCCGCAGCTGTTGATTGAATTCCCCGTCGCCGGTAAAAAGCAAATCAGGATTGTCCCAGTCGCCCGTTGGTAAGCCAAACAGGACGGCAGCCGTCACAGACCATCTGTTTTTAGCAAAAATGCCATACCGAAATCCCAAATCGACGTCCCCAATAGCATTATTCTCTAATCCAGCTTGCAAAACGTCTCCCGTAATTGCCCCTACGCCTTCATTTACGGTGTTTCTCACAAAAAAAGGTACGTAAGCAATTGCCGTGAGTTTATTGGTGATACCATATTCTCCATAAAAAGAGGTGGTATAATACCCTAGCATTGTGCCAGCGCCATTAATAGGGTAGGTCTCGCCGTCCATCCCGTAAAACTTGCGCGCCCGGATGAAACTGAAGTCCAACTTAAAGAATCCATTGCCCGCAGGCTGGGGCCAGCCGCCCGCCAGCAACGCATTGGTGCCGATAAAGAATAAAAAGAATAGAGCAGCGGTATTTATAAGGTTTTTCATAAGTTTTAGATCATTTACTGATTTGCCAATTTGCTAACTTGCTTGCCGATAGGCAAGGTATGCTGATTTATACTTAACCATTTACGATGTACGCCTTTACTCCAATTTTGCATAACCAAAGGCGATGTTGAACGGAATGCAATACACCACGACAAAATCGTAATCACTGAGCTTTACTCCTGCGGGAACATTGTATTCTTGCTTACCGGCGTTGCTTTTTAAAGCGCCCAGGCTTACACTATTGGAAGCAGTGAGGACGCCGGGTGCATTTTTGGCTAAAAAGACGCCCAATTGAGGTCCGTTGCTAGAGCGGAAATTGTCTTCAAAGATCAGTTTCAGGTTGTTACCTTGTTGTTGCAATACAGCAGTGCCACTTACATTGTAAGAAGAGTTTCCGCGGAATGTACCACTGCGTTGCGTAGCGCTTGTATTGGAAGTAACCTCCATATTAACAGGCAAACTGGCAATGTTTTCTACCGTAGCGGTAATCTGAGCGGTTCCTGCAGCGAGTGCACTTGCCAAACCATTGGCATTTATACTTAAAATACTCGCATTAGAGCTACTCCAGGTAACGGTTTTTTCCGCTCAGATCCTGCCCGGCGGCATTTTGTACTTTTACGGTAAATTGTAAAGTGCTGCCGACGACCAGCGTTTGCTGCGTTGCGCTGATCTCCACTTTTGCCACTTGGTTCGGGTTGCTCGTGACGGTCACCAAAGTAGAATCTTTTACCAGACCAGGCGCCGTTATTACAATCCAACTCTGCCCAGCAGCCAGTGCAGTGACGATACCGCCGGGTGCGATGCTGGCAACTGTGGCATTGGTGCTGCGCCATTGCAATTCATTGGAGCGATCGGTGCCGGTTTCATCCGTAAAGCTTGCTTTGATCGTCGTAGTTTGTCCTACGGTTAGACTTACGCTTTTGGGATTTAAAACTAATTCCGGTTCTAAAACTTCGGGTACAATTTCTGTTTCAATACAGGCAGTAATCAACGTAG
>CAZTYT010000027.1:2333-15130 GCA_964618245.1 uncultured Legionella sp.
TCTCTTTATAATTTGATATTTTGGTTTAAATATGGAATGTTTTGACTTCATGATTTGACTTTTTAAGGTCATACCTAGCTATTTTGTGACATTTTAATCTCACTACCTACAAACATCTATTCTGTTCCACTGCTGTGGAGTTTGTAAGAAATGGATTGCCAATGAGCTGTAATTATTTCACCCTGAATAAAAACGGTCTGATGATTTAAAATCACCAGACCGTTTTTAACTTCCTGATTTCTAATTGGTTTACCGCATTTTGGGTCTGCGCCTTTTTCCACCAGGTTTCATCGGCATACTATTGCCGTGCATTCCGGCTGCTTTCATCTGCCCCCGCTGCTGTAGCGCTTTTTCAAACTGCTTCATTTGTTCTTTAATATTTGCGTCCGTCACTTTCAGGGTTTTAATCGTGCGGAAAGCATTTTGTGCTTGTTGCCATTTTCCTTTGGTTGCAGCGATATTCGCCAGTTGCAATTCAATCATCGCTTTTTCGTTATCGGTCGGCAGTTTCATCGTCTGTGCCTTTTTCAACCATACTTCTGCCTCTTCACTATTTTGGCGAGCCGATGCCAGCGTACCTTTCAGAATATAAAAATAAGCCCGGTTCGTTACATACAGCAGTTTTGGAAAAAAAGTAAGATTTAAGCGCGTTTCAGCTTCATCAAATTTCGTTTCCTGTAATAATAATGCCGAGGATTGCACTGTACCCAATAATAAATAACCTACGAGCAAAATAATACCAATCAATAAAAACGGAAAGCCCCACCAGAATCCCAGACTAGGAATAAAAGCAGTGACAATACCACCGATGATAAGGACTGCAATCAGCGTAAAACGCAAGTAAATATTTATAGTAAACATTCGGTTAGACGTTAGACATTAGATATTAAACCTTAGTAATCCCACCAAGGTCTTTGGTTTTCGCAAAGGTAGAAAAGGAATGGGAATATTGGAAGATTGGAATGCTGTAATATTGGAATGTTGGAACAAAGAAAGCGGCAACTGCCGAAGCAGCCCCGCTTTCTGAATGTTTATACCAACTCAAATTTAACCTTATTGTTTGGATATTAAGATATTGTGATATTTTTCATGTATCCAATATCCAGTATCCAGATCACTGCCACTGCTTCAGGAATCGAACACTTTGGATTTCAGCTCCATTGCGCAATTGCAGAATATATAAGCCATCCGGCATATCTTTTAAATCCAGGCTGTACTGATTAGCCCCCGTCGTTGTTGGAATATTTGTTTCGTACACTCTTTGCCCAATCAGATTAAAAATAGACAAATTGCTACTTGGATTAGGATTTCCATTCCATAAGTGATTGATACGTAGGTTATCGGTTGCTGGATTAGGCGCTACTGTAATCGTAATCTGAATGGTTTGCAGAGTAGGATCGCCAAGTCCAGCTTCAGTACTTAGCGTGACCCTTACCGAACTTGCAGAGAGCGCATAGCAACCATCACTCAGCATTGCTGTCGTGGCAGTATCGCCGATTGCTACTGTTAAATTCCCCGTATAACCGACGCTTCTCACCCGATATGTACCAGGGTCAAACGATTCAAAATCGATGCTATCATTGGTAATAATAGCCACGATTACATCCGCAGAATCCGTCACCAGATAATCCACTGTACCGCCTGCTGCGCCGATAGCAATAAACGAAACCACATCCGAAGTATCATCGCCGACCGTAAGCGCAATAGCAGAAAGTGTGTCAGAAGTCAAGACTCGACCTGGATTTGGTGTTTGCACATTTATGGTAATAAAATTCTCTGATAGTTGGTAACAGCTATCCGTTAGAATAGCAGTTGTCAGGTTGTCATTTGCAAGTGCAATGAACTCACCGGTATAAGATACGCCCCAAATATGATAGACACCACGCGTCGCTTGATTGAAATCAATCACTTCATCTATATTCCGCAGAATAATCCGGTTGTTGCCATCTGTTAAAACATAGCGGTATTGGGCGTCTTTGCCATCGCTATTATTATCTAATACTACAACATCCGAAAGCGTATCGCTGGCACAAACATTTAATACATCGCTGCCCGCCAAATTGAACACGCGACCGCCGTCAATGACGGTAGAACGATAAACGGTAACGAAACTAGCAGAGATTTCATAACAACTTGACGCCAAATCCACTCCTAAAATATTATCACCTGGCTCCACCAGAATAGCACCGGCATAAGATAAGCCCCAAATTCGATAGTTGCCTACTGGCAAGGAGTCAAAACGAATCGTATCACCTTGTGGCAACTGCAGCACTGTATTAAAAGTATCTGTCAGAATGTATTGATAGCCAGTCAGTTTTTCACTGGTAGTAGTCATTACTACACCCGGCGTTTCCGGCGATGGACAGAAGGTTAGATTGGTCAGATTGTCTGCTAGAATTTCCCCACCAAAAACGGTATCTCTGGCAATGGTGATGAAATTATTCGATAAGTCAAAGCAAGCATTGGATAAAGCTGAAGTAGTAATATTCGAACCGAATGCGCCCGTGAAAGTTCCTGTGAAAGAAACCCCCCAAATTCTTGACACGCCTCTGCCTGCTGTTTCAAAGTCAAATTGACTGCCATTCACAACTCCACGAATAATATTATTTTCATTGGTAATAACATAACGATATTGGGCTTCGGCACTGCTGGTGTTAGAAAATGTAATAATATCTGCTACATCATCATTATAACAAGTGTAGATTAAGCTGGCATTACGATCAGAACCAATGTTGGCGCCATCGACATTTGCTCGGCTGATCTGTACAAAATTGGAAGATAAATCCGCACAGCCACTTGCCAGGCTTGCCAAATCTGCATCGTCGCCTACCTGTATCAATAATTCACCAGAATAAGACAAGCCCCATACCCGAACGGTATCTTCATTAATATCCTCAAAAGTAAATAGGTTGTCTTGTATTATTTTAAATACGTGGTTGCTATCATCCATAACCAGATAAACATAAGATGCGCCAAATGCCTGGGAATTATTCGCCAAGCGAACGGTATCTGCTGCCCCATCGCCAGCACAAATCAAAATAGGATTAGCGCTTCCATTGGCAGTGATGGCACCACCATCGGGGCTACTGATCGTAACCGTTACATAATTTTCTGACAAAGTGTAGCAATCATCTGAAATAGCAACATTTGTTACGGTATCACCGATTGTGGCTATGAGCATTCCCGTATAAGCCAAACCCCATACTCGATAAACACCTGGCGGACTGAGGAAAGAGAAATCAAACTGATCGCCAGCGATACCATTGCGAATAATATTGTTAGAATCAGTTATTACATAGATATACTCTCCCCGAGAAGTACCCGTGCTATCGAATTGAACGACCTGAGAATCAGTAGAATTAGCACAAACGAAAACACTAGAATCGCCATTCTCCAGAGATACAATACCACCATTCGGGATTTCACGAGTAATGGTAATAAAATTGTTCGACAGATCAAAACAGTCCTCACTGAGCATTGCAGTTGTTACAGTATCTCCCACTTCCACTGTAAGGTTACCGCTATATGCCAAACCATATACGCGATTGACACCTTCAGTCGGTCTTTCAAAATCAAAACTATCCTGCGCCACAATTGCCTCAATGATATTATTTGTATCCGTTACCAGAAATACAAAACCTGTGCCTACGGCTCCCTGACTGAAAAAATGTAAAATATCCGGGTCATTATCTGCGGGGCATGTAAAAGTTTCCATTAAGCCCTCCTCTAAACTAACTGCCCCACCATTTGGAATTTGATTGGTAATGCTGATAAAATTGTTGGAAAGGTCAAAACAAGCATCGCTAAGCATTGCTGTTGTTACATTAGCGCCAGATTGAAGCGTTAAATTTCCACTAAATGCCAAGCCTCGGATACGATAATTGCCAACCGGCAACGTGTCAAAATTAATCGAATTACCGGTCAACTGCGAGATGAAAAGATTATTATTATCTGTTAGAATATAAATATAGCCGCCGCTAGAATTACCTGTTGTCAGGAAAGTCAAAAGATCAGCTCGTCCATTTCCAGGACAAAAAGTATAGCTGGTTCTGTTACCGGTTTCTGCAATATTGCCTCCATCCGTTGCATCGCGAAGAATCCTTACAAAATTATCTGATAAGTCAAAACATTCATCACTCAAGGTAAGTGTATCCAACCTGGCGCCTACTCTTGCCAATAAATTACCCGTGTAAGACGCGCCCCATACCCGGTACTCGCCTATGGCAGCAGCGTTGAAACTTACACTATTCCCATTTAAAACAACGATAATTCGATTGTTCCGATCCGTTACCAGAAAGACATATTCGCCATTTGCATCACTATCAAAAGTAAAAGTTAAAGTACCCGGAGTACTGGTATTGCCGCATACAAAGGTAGAAGTATCCCCATTCTCCAATGCTACTGTGCCACCATCTACATCCTTTTGGGTGACTGTTATAAAATTAGAAGACAAGTCATAACACGCGTCTGACAAAAATTCTCCAATATTTCCATTAATGCTTGCTAATAAATTGCCTGTATAAGATAAACCCAGTACCCGGTAAGTACCAATTGGCAAGTTATTGAAATTGTAACTGCTATCTACGATTGCCAAAATTTTATCGAGTGTATCCGTCACCAGGTAAATATAATTCGCCGAAGCCGTTGAAGTGTTTACAAAACCAAGTTCCCCAATCTCTGCTACACCTAGGCAAGCAACTGTTGAGGTACCGCCTCCTTCTAAGCTGACCGTAGCCCCATCTACTTGCTGGCGAGTTACGGTGATGAAATTGGAAGATAATTCAAAGCATCCATTTGTTATATCAGCCGTTGTAATATTATCCCCTGCCTCCACTATGATGCTACCGCTATAAGATACACCCCACACCCGGAAGGTTGCATTCGTAGCACCTGCAAAATTAAAGGATGCAGTAGGAAGAATAGCCGTTATAATATTATTGGTATCTGTAATAATATAAGCATAATTCTCGGAAGTGGTCGAAGTGTTTTCAAAACGCAGGACAGTAGAATCTGCATTGGTACAAATCAAGGCGCTCGTGCTATCATTTTCCAGGCGCACAGTGCCGCCATCTGGATTGGATTGGGTAATGGCAATAAAATTGCTCGACCGATCAAAACATTCACTGGAAAGATTATCTCCCAAAACATTTCCACCCACTGCAAGTTGCAAATTCCCAGTAATAGAAAGTCCATATACCCGATAAGTACCCGCTGAAAATTGGCTTAGATTAATTGAACTAGCTGTATCAATGGCTAAGACCGTTCCATCATTATTGGCAACAATATAATAATAGGTATCATTCTCCGCTCTGGAATCATTCACGAAAGTGAATAGCCCCGTAGTTGTATCATTCAAACAATTGAAAGCGGTAGTTTCCCCATTGGTCAAACTTACATCCCCTCCATCCGCAGCATCGGTCGTGATGGTTACAAAATTGCTGGATAATTCATAACAACCATTACTTAATTGGCTATTCATTACATTACCACCTATTGCTCCAGTTGCTCCAGTGAAAGAAAATCCCCATACTCGAAACTCGCCACCGCTGTAAACGGAAAAATTGATACTGCCATCTGCACCATAAAAATCAAGTATAATATTATTCGTATTGGTAACGATATACCCATAATTGACGGTGGCAGTCGAAGTATTTATAAAGGTAAGTGTACTCGCCGTTGCACTTCCCAAACACACTTGCGCACTATCGCTACCATTTGCCAAACTCACCGTAGCGCCATCGACAAAAGCATTTGTAACGATTACAAAATTATTAGACAGGTCAAAACAATTACTTGCCGGATTAGATGTATTAATATTATCTCCAATCTGTAATTGGAAAGCGCCACTATAGGACAAGCCGTACACGCGGGCGGTATCTACCGTTAAATTATTAAAATCAAACTGATGTCCATTGATGAAACCGATCACAATGCCACTTGTATTAGTGACAACATAAATATAACTTTCTAATGAAGTAGAAGTATTGCGAAATGCGAGTACATCCGACCTGCCATCACCGGTACAAGCTACTGCGCTTGTTGCACCTGATTCTAAACTCACTGCTGCACCATCCACTGCCTGACGAGTAATGGAAATAAAATTATCCGACAAATCATAGCATTCGCCGGAAAGCGCTGCTGTTGCTATATTATCGCCTACTTTTGCCAATAAAGTACCGGAGTAGGATAAACCCCATACGCGTAGGTCACGAGTATTTAAAGCAGTAAAATTGAAGGTGTTGCCGCTTACAATCGCTACAATAATATTATTGATGTTTGTTATTAAATAAGTATAATTGCTACCAGCAGCAGATGAATTGTTGGTAAAAGTGACGGCTTGTGAAACACCTTCTGATACACAAACAACACTGGAAGTGCTACCGCTGGATAATCGCACCAAACCGCCATCCACTTCTCTTTTTATGATGCGTACAAAATTGCTCGACACATCAAAACAATCGTCCGACAAAGCAGTGGAATTAATATTATCCCCTACGGCTACGGTCAGCGTACCTGTGTAAGAAACTCCATATCCGCGACATATTCCTGGCGCAGAGATACTTAGGGTAGCCGTATTGCCACTTAGAATTTGTAGAACAAGACCACTATCATCTGTTATGATAAAAGCATAGGGTGTAGGAGCATTATTTTGAGCTACAAAAGTCAAAATATCATTTTGCAAATCTTCCGCACAAAGTGTTTTAGTGGTTTCCCCATTCGATAAAGAAACGGTGCCGCCTTCTGGTTTGGAACGAAGTACTTCAACAAAATTATCGGATAAGTCAAAGCAGTTGCTGGCAAATCGAACGGTCGTAATCGTATCGCCTATTTCTGCCAAAATGGTTCCTATATAAGATACTCCCCATACGCGCACTTTTTCATTTTGCAAAGGCTCAAAATCAAAAGTACTGCTATCCGCAATCGCAAGTATCACATTGTTTTCGTTGGTAATCACATACTTATACAGGGGATCGGTGCTAGTAGTAGTAAAGGTAATCGCATCTGCATTGCCATCACCGGCACAAGTAAACAAAGAACTCATGCCATCTACGGTAGCCACTGTACCTCCATTAGGTACGATACTGCTTATTGGAATGAAGTTTTGAGTCAGCGCATAACAATAATCTGCCAGTATAGCAGTAGTAGCATCCTGCCCAGGTTGTGCCAGTATATTGCCTTTGAAAGCAAAAGCCCATACGCGCAGATTTCCTGGCGGAAGTCCTTCAAAATCAATATTATTATCGCGGCTTACTAAAATAATGTTATTCTTATCATCTGTAATCAGATAAGCAAAGGGTTGAGCAAAAGGCGTTACGCGAAAGCGTATTTTATCAGGCGCACCATCGCCATTACAAAAATACAGCACCGTTTGCCCACCTGGCGCAAGTACGGTGGCATCCTGAATACAAGCACTTTGGTTTAATTGACCGAGCATCGTGTTCCATAGCCCCAGTAATAGAAAAATAAAAATTGTACCTTTCAGATTCATAGGAAAGTTTTTATTCCGTTTTTTGAAATTATGTCAATAGACGATTCCTTCACAGGTTGTATGTGATCTCTCAACAGACGAATGGGACGTGGTGGGGGGAAATAATACAGGGTAGTCTCTCAAAAGCGGTTGCAAGTTAAGGATGATTGCACCTATTCTGCAATATTTACCTGCTAATTTATTATAATTTTTCGGTTATGAAAAGTATTCCGCATTTTTTTTCTTTAAATTTACCGGAAATCAATTGTTACGAATTAAAAATAATTTTAATTACAAACTTTTCCCCAACTTTTAGGTTAAATAAAGAAATTTAGCCTTATTTTTGGAAATACTTTACCCAAACAAAATAGTGTTGTACTCACATCTCTATTAATAGCAACTACCCCCCTGAAACCCCCTTCCTAAAGGACGTCTAGTATATAATTATCAACAAAATTTCAGATGCTGGCTGGCCCAACACATTTGTAACAACTGTTTTACTTTTAATATTCGTGTATGCGATCTTTGCTGTACCGTTTATTATTGCTATTAATCCTACTGCCCCTTTTCAACGGGCATTCCTTACTGCGTATCCATCAGCAGGAGGTAGCTCCTCCATTACCTGCGGGTGGCATAAGGACTAGTGGCGGCTACAGCGTTGAGTCCCTGGTAAAAGATATTTTTGCAAAAGGTGCTTGTGACAATATCTCCAATATACGGGCAATCGGCAACCCCGATGGCATGGGTTATTTTGAAAATGGTAAATCTTCCATTGGTATGGAACGGGGCATTGTGATTGCTACCGGCTCTATCAAACAAGCCGAAGGACCAAACCAGGCGGGCGACAAAAGTGGTAATCTGAATGATATAAGTGGCGATCCTGACCTCGCTAAACTCTCTACGCACCGCATTCTTGATGCAGTAGGCATTGAATTTGACTTTACGCCGCTCGATTCTTTTGTCCGATTCCGATATGTATTTGCTTCTGAAGAGTATTGCGAATTTGTGGGCAGCGTTTATAACGACGTTTTTGGTTTTTTTGTAAGTGGTCCGGGCATTGAAGGTTCTTTCTCCCGCAATTCTAAAAACGTTGCGCTCATTCCTGGCACCAATTCTTACGTTGCCATCAATTCCGTCAATCACAGCCAAAATTCGGACTATTTCATTCGCAATGAACTGGAAAAAGATTCGCGCCAATGCGGCATTGCCCCGATCGATTCGCCTTACAAAGAATTAATTGAATACGATGGTTTTACCAAAATTCTCACGGCGACTTTACAACTCATTCCTTGCGAAACCTACCACATCCGTTTTGTCGTTTCCGATGTTGCCGACCGGCATTACGATTCAGCGGTATTTTTAGAAGCAGAAAGCTTTAATATCGGTGGAACCGTCGTTGTAAATGCTAAAGGTAACAATCAAAGCACGGCGATGGAAGGTTGCCAGGAAGCGGCTTTTGTTTTTGAACGCGGCGAACAAGAATTCTTGGATAAGCCCTTGTCTGTTCGTTTTAAAATAGCCAATGAAAGCACAGCAACGGAAGGAATTGATTTTGAAACCTTGCCCCGAACCGTCACCATCCCCGCCGGACAGAAATCTGTCAGATTACCCGTCAAAGTTTTCAATGATGGCATTGCCGAAATTCCAGAAAAACTTGCCATCGAGCTCGATATTCCCTGTGCCTGCTATAGCGGCATGGCAACCCTGCAAATTACAGATGCGCCAAAACTAGAAGTCACCTTGCCGGAGGCTTTTGTATGCCGCAATACGACCACTACTTTACAAGCCCAAATCAATGGCGGCATGACGCCTTATATATATAAATGGAGTAATGGCGCTACCACTTCTTCCATCCAGGTTACCTCGGGTTTAATTGGCAATTATGCCGTCACGGTGACCGACCAATGCGGTAATGTGGCTACGGACGCTGCTTCGGTCACACCTATTGAACCTCCCGCCGCTCAATTAAGCGGTGAGGCACAAATTTGCGATGGAGACACGGCTATGCTTCCGCTTACTTTAGTCGGTACGCCCCCCTGGCGATTGACCTATACTATTAATGGTGTAACGCAGCCCTCCATAGAGATAGCACACTTGGGAAGTGATCCAAATAGCTTCCGCTTAGCCGCTACAAAAGGAGGACGCTATGAATTGGTAAAAGTAGAAGACGCGGGATGCGCCGGTACTGCCTCCGGTACTGCCAATGTGGAGGTCACGGAGGTAGAAATAGATGCCCGTATTCAAAATGTGCGCTGCGCAGAGGGCAATGACGGCAATATTATCGTCCAAAACGCCTTTGGAAACGCCCCTTTTCGCTACCAATGGAGCCATAATCTAGGACAGCAGCCCCATATCGAAAATCTAAAGGCAGATTCTTACTTCCTGACCGTTACCGATCAGATTGGTTGCGATGCTGTTTTTGAAATGAAGGTCACCGAGCCTGATCCATTGACGCCTGTTGTCTTTAATTGTACGGATTTGACCGACGCCAGTTTCCAATTTACTGCAAAAGGAGGCACGCCGCCCTACTTTTACTCCATTGACGGTGCGTCTTTTTCCGATGCGAACCTTTTTAAAACCCTGATCCCAGGCAATACCTACACCCTCCTTATCCGCGACGCCGAAAACTGCGAATTGCAACAATCCCTCACCATGCCACCGGTCTATGATAAAATGGTGGAACTCCCTGCGCTCCTCGAACTCAGTATTGGCGAGCTATACGAGTTCAATCCTAAATTGTATGTAGCAGAAAACCTCCTTACCAAGATCGAATGGAAGTCCACCGACAGCCTAAGCTGTACTGATTGTCTCCAACCGCAGATAGAAGCCCTCACACCTGGGGCTTATACCCTTCAAATCACCGATGTATTTGGCTGTGTGGGCGAAGCAACGGTCCAGGTAACGCTCAGCGACAAAGTAGATGTGTATATTCCAAGCGCTTTTTCGCCCAACGGCGACCATTTTAACGACTTTTTCACCGTCTATGCCAACGAAAATCAGGTGAAGCGGGTCCTTTCCCTCCTGGTTTTTGATCGTTGGGGCAATCAGATCTTTGCAACCAAAGATTTTGCTCCGAATGACGAACGCGCGGGCTGGGATGGCTATGTGAATGGAGACTTACCAAACGCTGGTGTCTTTGTTTATGTCGCTACCTTCCAACTGCGCGACGGCTCGGAGAAAATTGAAAAAGGTCAGATTCTCCTGATCAGATAATTGCTTCCCTCTTTTGCTTGTCTCTTGCCTGATTTTAGCTGTTGGATGCTCCAATTGCTTTGTTGCTCCTATCATCTTTTTAAAGAGAAAACCAAAAATTCATTTATTCCGTATCATAAAACCACTTTCCTGGTCATTTTTTATCATTTCCACAAAATATAGATAAGGTATGAAAATTCTATTAGCCAAAGTTTAATTTACACGCTCCGTGTTGGCTTTGAAATCTCAAGTATCGGCTTAAAAAAGTCAAGTATTATCTTAAAAAAGGTAAGTTCTGGCTTTGAAAAATTAAGTATTGATTTTAAAAAATTAAGTATTGGTTTAAAAAAGTTAAATATCGTCTTAAAAAAGCTAAGTGCTGGCTTTGAAAAAATAAGTATCAGCTTTAAAAGCTTCGGTACTGGCTTTAAAATATAAAGTATTGGGATTGAAATATGAAGTTGCCGCTTTAAAATTGCTGGTAATGAAATTAAAATAGATAGTATCAGCTTTAAAATCTTCGGTATTGACTTTAAAATGTCAAGTATTGGAATTGAAATGTGAAGTTGCCGCTTTAAAATATCAAGTAATGTCTTAAAAATATCAAGTCCCGATTTAGAAATATCAAGTTTCGGCTTAGATATCTCAAAAATGAATCTCAATATTTTATTTTTTGACTCTGATACCAGGCTTTTTAAGCCTATTACTAGTATCTTTTATCTCATCACTATACCTTGGAAAGCAAAAACTTGATATTTCAATCTCAATACCTTACATTTTTAAGCCAACACCTTACATTTTTAAGTCGTCACTTGATTTTTTTAAGCCGACACCTGATATTTGTTTGGCAAAACCTCTAATAATGATATTAAAACAACAGTTATTTATCATTTATTTAGTGATTTTATAAAAAGCACAAGCAATTATTACACTGTTTTGGCAGTGACCAATCAGCAATGATCTGGTGAGGAACACAGGAACATAAAGGAGTTAAAATACTGGAAGGAGTATGACGAATAAAAGTAGCCTTTTAAGGCTTTCCTATCTTTAATTGGAGCGCCATGTATCTTTTCCGTCCCTGGCAGGAGGTCATTTTATGGGTTCTACTTTCTTTTTTGTAATATTTCGTGCCAGGGTATTGAGTAAAAACAAGATGGTGACAAATAAATTGATGCGTCCAATAATATCGCCCCAACGAATGTAAAACGTTGGCTCATCATTCAAATACAAAGTGGATTGAATGGCTGCGGCTTCTCCGTATTTCGTTTTTACTATAATATCACCACGCTGGTTAATAAAAGCAGAATTGCCGGTATTGGCTGCGCGGGCAATACTTCTGCGGGTTTCGATAGCTCGTAGAGAAGCAAAATAAAGATGCTGCCAATGCCCAGGGGTATCGTCCCACCAGCCATCGTTGGTCATAATAAATAAGGCTTCTGCACCGCGTCGGGTATAGTAAGTAACGTATTCCCCAAAGACAGATTCGTAACATATAATGGGTGCAATTCTTGCTTTTTCGCTATCAAAGACTACCGGCACAGCCTCTGTTCCTAAGCCTGCGGTCGTACCGCCTAATTTTTCTAAAATGGGCTTTAAAAAAAACAAAAAGCGCTTGAAAGGAAAGCTTTCTGGTCCGGGTACCAGTTTTGATTTTTTGTGAACCGGAAATTCGATTGCATTAGGACTCAGTTGTACTGCGGCGTTGTAAGCTTCGTAGCGCATCCGGTTGCCATCGGCAGATTGGGCGATGCGCGTGACTTCCGTATCTGGCTCGCCCGACTGAATGACCCGGTAAACGCTCGCGCCAGTCACAATATGTAAATTCGGATAGCTTCTAATCAATTCATTGAGCCGCTCAAATGCAGGATATACCGACACTTGCGTGATTTCTACATAGCCAAAAGTTGCTTCTGGTAATAAGAGATAGTCGGTATTAAGACTCAACTCTTTGGATGCTAATTCCCTACAGCGTTCTACTTTGTTCGATTCAGGCACATTTGGTTCTTGATGGTGTGGCTCATAGCCGGGCTGTACTGCCACCACTTCTATCTTTTCTCCAATTTCCCGAAAAGTGAAATATTGCAAAAGCGAAATCAATACTGGAACTAGGAGAAGTGCGGATAGTCGAATCATTTCT
>CAZTYT010000028.1:0-14610 GCA_964618245.1 uncultured Legionella sp.
AGCCTATCGGTTGGGGATTTCCCATTTTGGAGAAAGCTATTTGCAAGAGGCATTACCTAAAATTAATGAATTAAAAACCCTACCTTTGTGCTGGCATTTCATAGGCCCTATTCAAAAGAATAAAGCCAAAGGAATCGCGAATTATTTTAGCTGGGTTCATAGTGTCAATCGAATTCAAATTGCTCGTATATTAAGTGAAAATCGTCAAAAAGATTTAGCTCCTATCAATGTTTGCATACAGGTTAATATAGTGGATGAGCCCACCAAATCAGGGGTTCAACTTCATGAAGTAGCTTCATTAGCACAAGAAATTAGTCAATTACCCCAACTTAAACTCCGTGGTTTAATGACGATTCCTCCGGCACAAACCAATCCACAAGCTCAATTTGAGCTGTTTTTACAGTTGAACCATTTCATGCATAAGCTAAATACTCAGCTGGGTTTAAGTATGGATACCTTATCCATGGGGATGAGTGATGATTTTGTTCCTGCAATTAAGGCTGGTGCTACAATCATTCGCATTGGGCAAGCACTTTTTGGTGAGCGACAAAGATAATATCCCTTGATATACTCTTTTTGTTTTAATAATCTCAATAGGGGAAAACATGCCTGGTTTAATTGCTGTGGGCTTATTTGTAGTTTCATTGCTTTTTTCGCTGCTGATTTTCAGCTTATGGTTGCGTATGGCACTACGCTATTTTCGCATTAGCTCACTTAATCCATTGAGTCAGTTAATTTATACAATTACTGATCCGCTGGTAAATCCTGTACAAACCTTATTAAAACAAAAACCCTCCCCTGGGCAAAAATACGATATGTGTACATTTATTGTTTTAGTTTTAACTGAAATAGTTAAGCTATTTATTTTAAGCTTAATGGCTTTTGGTGCTTTGATGCCTTTTGGGTATCTTATAATTTATGTAATTGCTGATTTGATCATTCAACCGTGTGATTTGCTTTTTTTTATCATTTTAGTCCGCGTCATTATGAGTTTTGTTAACCCTGGGTGGTCAGGGCCTATTGCTGATTTTTTACGGATATTGACTGAACCTTTACTTCAATTAGGCAGAAAGATCGTACCTGTTATCTCAGGTTTTGATTTTTCACCTTTTATTATACTCATGATGTTAAAAATGATTACTCTCTTTATCAGCGCCAATCTGCCATGGAGATTGTTATAAAACAAACTATACTTATTGATAGGGAACAAAAAGGCTGCAAGGATAAAAACATGAAACGAAGACTTAGTACAAGTTTGGCATTAATGATTTTGCCCTTGAGTCTCTTTGCAGATGATTCTTTTTATTGTCCACAAAATCATCAATATATTAATGTTGGTATGACCCCAGATGAAGTAATCGCCGCTTGTGGTCAGCCCATATCTCAGCAAGATTCAAACAAACCGGTAATGCGACAAATCCCCGTACAACAATTCATTTATAACCATAAAGGTACAAACACTGCATTTTATGGAGTATGGAATATCCCAACTGGAAGTGGTGGCGCTCAACTGGAAATCGACATTGTGGATCAAAAAGTAAGAAGCATTAAATTAAATGGTTCTGGCAGTAATGCGGTTTCTATTTGTGGGGGAAATAGCATTCAAGCAGGCGATCCAGTGCAAAAGGTATACTATTCCTGCGGAACCCCAGCACTAGTCAATAACAGCTTTATCAATGAAATTGTCCCAGGTGCTGAGAAACCCAAAGTATGGATCTACCAACCTGGCCCCTATGAACCCACCCTCACCTTGACTTTTATCAATGGCAGACTACAATCCATCAACTAATTAATTGAGGTATTACTATAAATGTCTGAAACTATTGATGATATTACTATTGCTTTTAGCGAAAATGGGCAAGAAGTAACAAAAGAGCTGGACAAACAAGTTCTAAGCAAAGGCGCATGGACCACCATTATGTTTAAATATCAGGATTGGGATAATGCAAAAAGTGATTATGGCCCTGTCAAATTTTCAATTCGACGTTATCAAAAACGGAATAATCAATATTGGCAAAAATCCAAATTTAACATTTCAAGTACTGATCAAGCACAAAAGATCGTTGAAATTCTCAATGGTTGGTTGAAATAAATGAATGAGCGATTATAGGACAATAACATCGCTCTTATATCCCCTCTCTCCTTTGGCTCTTTGTTGAAAACCTAGGAATCCCCGCGACATCCAATTACTAAGTAAGAGATCGCATGGATACCGCGATCGATGACGCGGGGTTTCGTGAGTCAATTGAGATGGTTAATTTTTGTGAGGATCTCTCAGTGCCGATGTCGCAGGGATTCGAAACACTTCAGATCTTCTTTGGGTAAGTGGGATAAATATTGAGCATATTTTTCTACCAAAGATAATTGCACCGCAAAAAAACCATCAGGGGAGATGCCTGCATTACCAGGAATTTTTTCCACTTTTTGCTCTGACATAAATCACCATAGAAAATTAATGAACACACATGGTAATAGATGTTAAAATAATTTACAAATAGGTGGACAGTGAGCTGATGAATCGACACCTTTTAAAGCCGCATTTTTCTTGTTCCTTTTCTTAAGGTGTCGATACATCAGGGATGGACCTTGGCTCAACAATCGATCTAATCTATCCATTCCACTGTGGGATGCATCTGAGTGAAATATCTTTCGACCATCGTATCATTTACTTCCTCGAGACTTTCTGGATTCCAATGGGGAGTTTTATCTTTATCAATTAACAATGCCCTCACCCCTTCATAAAAATCGCTACTCCTCATAAAATGGCTAGCTATTATATAATCCATTTGTAAACATTCAGCCAAACTTAAGCCTTGGGCTTTTTGCAATTGAGCCATAGTCACTTTTAAACTCAAAGGTGATTTTTGTGCCAACGTATTATCAATACTCATTGCCCATAAACCTTCAAGCTTCTGTAAAGACATCCTGATGTCTTCAACACGCTTATGAGCAAAACATCTATCAATCTCTGGTTTAATCTGGCTCGACTCTGTGGTTTCACCTTTTTGCTTATATTCGCGCAAACAATGGTCCACTGCGTTGAAAGCATCTCCGGACAAATCCGTATGCTTTAGTGTTTCAATGAGTGCAGGAAATTGCTCTGAAGCAACCATATTTTTGATTAACCCTGCCGTTAGTGCATCAGCAGCACCTATACGATTACCGGTTAGCCCTAAGTACATCCCTAAATATCCTGGGCAATGGGTTAATAAGTAACTAGCCCCAATATCAGGGAAAAAACCGATTCCCGTTTCTGGCATTGCAAAAACAAAATGATCACCAGCAACAGGATGACTCCCGTGTAAGGATATACCGACACCGCCCCCCATCACTACGCCATCCATTAAAGCAATATAAGGCTTGCCCAAATGATGAATAAAATGATTCAAACGGTATTCATGCCAAAAAAATTGCATTTGTTCCGAGTGATCAACTCGGCCAGAAAAATAAAGCGAGCGGATATCACCACCGGCGCAAAAAGCATTGCCTGGTACGGCCTGAATTACAACCGCATGAATATCAGGATTATTTTTCCAGACAGATAATTGCCTTTGCATCGCTAAAATCATGTTTAAGGTCAGTGCATTTAAAGCCGATGGTCTATTTAAAGTAATAAAGCCCAATTGCCCTTCTTCATTAAAAAATACTTCATCACTCATGGTTAACTTCCTTGAAAATCAGCATCGCGCTTTTCTAAAAATGCAGAAACACCTTCTTGCTTATCCGCTGATGCGCACGCTTTAGCAAAATGAACCGCTTCCAAATGTAAGGCATCAGGTAATGATAAGTCATAACCATGGTCAATGACTTCCATTACACTAGCAATCGCGAGAGGCGCCATACTTAAAATTTTGGATAAAAGCGATTTACCTGCATCGATTAATGTCTCAGGTTCAACCACTTCACTCACTAAACCCCACTGCAAAGCAGTTTCTGCATTAATGAATCGGCCAGTTAAACACAAATCCAAAGCACGGCCTTTGCCAATTAAACGTGCTAATCGTTGAGTACCACCATAACCAGGAATGACGCCCAACTTCACTTCAGGTTGGCCAAATTGTGCTTTTGTTGAGGCAATGCGTAAAGTGGCAGAAATAGCGAGTTCGCATCCCCCCCCAAAAGCAAAACCATTCACCGCCGCCAAAGAAGGCTTACCCATAGTTTCTAGTAAACGAAAAACTGCTTGTCCATGGCAAGCAAATTCATAACCAGTTTGTGCGGTACATTCAGCCAAACGATTAATATCTGCTCCTGCACAAAACGCTTTGCCATTACCAGTAATCATCACTGCTTTTACTTTAGGGTTTGTTTTAGCAGACTGAAATAAATCGCCTAACGTGTTTAGTACTTCTGTACTTAAAGCATTTAATTTTTCTGGTCTATTTAATGTTAATAACAAAATACCTTGATTATCTAATTCCTGTTCAACAATGTTCATATATAAACTCCTGTTATCAATCTGGATCTTCAGGGAAATCGCGAAATTAATTTAAAAGGTACTCATCATCCAAACTGCATTTGGCAATGATTTCGCGCATGATTTCATTAGTCCCTTCCAAAATTTGATGCACTCTTAAGTCTCTAAAGATTCGTTCGATTTGATAGTCACGTAGATAACCATAACCACCATGTAATTGCATGGCTTTGTCACTAATGCGAAAAGCAATATCTGTTGCCATACGTTTTGCCATTGCACAATACATAGGTGCACGCGGATCATTCTTATCCATGGCATTGGCCGCGCGATACACCATCAAACGCGCTGCTTCAAAATCCGTTAGCATATCGGAATAATAAAAACGCAATGCTTGCATTTCATTTAATGCTTTCCCAAATTGTTTGCGTTCTTGCATGTATTGACGAGTTAAACGCAAGCAAGTCAATGCCCCTCCTAAAGAACAAGAAGCAATATTGATACGCCCGCCATTTAAAGCGTTAAGAGCAATTTTAAATCCTGCCCCTTCCTCGCCAACTCGATTTGCCAAAGGAACCCGGCAATTTTCAAAAAATAACATCGAAGTGGGCTGACTTTTCCACCCCATCTTTTTTTCCTGTTTGCCAAAACTCAACCCAGGTGTATCTTTATCAATCAATAAACAACTTATTCCATGATGAGTATCATCACCAGTGCGTACCATGCATAAGTACACATCGCTAACTGAACCACCAGAAATAAAAGCTTTTGATCCATTAAGCACATAATGGTCACCTTCTTTAATTGCTTTGGTCTTTAAAGAAGCAGCATCCGAACCTGACTCTGGTTCAGTTAAACAATAACTGGCCAATACTTGCATTGAAGTTAATTTCGGTCCCCATTTAGCCCGCAAATCGTTACTTGCATAATGGTCTATTAATGTAGTGACCATATTATGAATGGACAAATATGCACTGGTACTGATACACCCTGTGGCCAACTGCTCAAACAATAAAGCAGAATCAAGACGGCTTAGCTGAGAACCCCCAATATCCTCCCGAGCCATTATGCCAGCCATTCCTAACGCGGCCGCCTCGCGTAAAATATCAACCGGAAAATGGCTATGCTCATCCCAACTATCTGCCATAGGAGCTAATTTCTGCCGCGCAAAATCAGCAGCCATTTCACGAATTTCTTGATGTTCTGCAGTGAGTTCAAAATCCATAAACCTTCCTTAGAAAATTTTGTTCATTATCCTATAACTCATGTAATATTATGCCCATTTTTAACAGCCATGAAAGTCATATGCTGCAAAAATTACCCCGATCATTTTATGAACGAGACACCATTACCGTTGCTAAAGAACTTTTAGGAAAATACTTGATCCATGAAGAGCGTATAGGAAAAATTGTGGAAGTGGAAGCCTACTTAGGGCAACATGATCTGGCAGCCCATTCTTCCAAAGGCATTACACCGCGCACGCAAGTAATATTTGGCCCTGCTGGATATGCTTATGTTTATTTAATTTATGGAATGTATTATTGCACTAATGTGGTCACTGAATCCGCTGGTGTAGGTTCAGCGGTACTATTGCGCGCTTTAGAACCAGTGACTCCACTTGAAGGACGTACACAAGGACCGGGTTTACTTTCTAAAGCCATGCGGATAGATAAACGGCTCAATGCCCATGATTTAACCAGCGACAATTTTTACATTGCTGCTACAGAAAATGAACCTCCTATTACGATTGTAGAACGGCCAAGAATCGGTGTGCATTATGCTCAGGATTGGGCAGACAAATTACTTCGTTTTTATATCAAAGATAATACTTTTATTTCCAAGCCATAATGGATATGATCACGCTTTGCTAAGAGCATTAATAATAAAAAGAAGTACATGGAAACTGTTAACCCAACCACATCCAAAGCATTAACCGTGCTCAAAAAATACTTTGGATTCGACTCGTTTAGAAATCCACAAGCAGAAATTATCACTGATGTTATTGCTGGTGAGGATGTGCTGGTTTTAATGCCAACTGGCGGTGGTAAATCCCTGTGCTATCAAATTCCTTCGCTGGTCAGGCAAGGAGTAAGCATCGTTGTCTCCCCCTTGATTGCTTTAATGGAAGATCAGGTTACTGCCTTAAAATCACAAGGTATTCGTGCTGCTTATTATAATTCTTCGCTCACCAGCGAAGAGGCCAAACAAACCCTCGCCCAATTACATCATAATGAGCTGGACTTACTCTATATTGCTCCGGAGCGGTTAATCAGCCCTGCTTTTTTAGAGCGTTTACAAGAATGTCATATTGCTTTATTTGCCATTGATGAAGCGCATTGTATTTCTCAATGGGGCCATGATTTTCGTCCCGAATACGCTGCTTTGGGTTTGTTAAAAACTCATTTTCCCAATATTCCTATTATTGCATTGACTGCAACGGCAGATCAGCAAACCCGCCAAGACATAGTCGCTAAATTAAACTATCAACCTAAAAAATACATTGCTTCTTTTAATCGGCCCAATATTTATTACAAAGTCATTGCCAAAACTAATCCAACTCGACAATTAAAACAATTTTTAGAATCAATGGCACAACAATCTGGAATTATTTACTGTGGCACCCGTAATAGTGTAGAGACACTGGCTGAAAAATTACAGGAAATGAATTTCAATGCCCGAGCATACCATGCTGGACTTTCCCATAAAGAGCGCAAGGAAGTACAGAATTTATTTCGCCATGATCGCATTGACATTGTCGTTGCGACTGTTGCATTTGGGATGGGTATTGATAAACCCAATGTCCGCTTTGTTGTCCATTATGATTTACCTAAAAATATCGAAAGCTATTATCAGGAAACAGGGCGTGCAGGACGAGATGGTTTACCTGCACAAGCTTTATTACTTTATGATCCTGCAGATAGCGCGAGATTACGATCCTGGATCGTTAACATGGCGCTTGATGAACAACGGCGAATTGAAAACAATAAACTAAATCACATGCTTGCATTCGCCGAAGCCTCACATTGCCGCCGCCAAATTTTATTACGCTATTTTGATGAACCATGGGATAGCGAATGTAAATATTGTGATGTTTGTGATAATCCTCCTGTTACCGCAGATGCAACCGAAGATGCGCAAAAATTTTTATCTTGTGTTTATCGTTTACGACAAAACTATGGTTTGGCATACACCATTGATGTGTTACGCGGAAGTACTTCGGAAAAAATAAAACAAGCAGGCCATGAACGTCTCAGTACTTTTGGTATTGGCAAAGACAAATCAGCCCACTACTGGAAACATTTAGCCTGGCAACTTATCCATAAAGATTATTGTTTTCAGGATCTGAATCAATTTAATGTACTTAAATTAAACAAAAAAGCGGTGCCCTTGTTAAAAGGTGAAGAAAACATCCAACTAACACTTCCACAAAACGATCTGCGCAGCGAGAAAAAGAAAACCAAAGAGCGTCGTTCTATTCAACCACAACATAGTCCCTTATTTGAGATACTACGTTCTTTAAGACGACAACTGGCAGATGAAGAAAACAAACCACCATTTATGATTTTTAGTGACGCAACTTTACATGAAATGGTGGCAATTAAACCTCAAAACACTGATGAGCTACTTACCGTATCCGGGGTAGGACAACATAAATTAGCGCACTATGGAAACCATTTCCTCAACGCATTAAAAGAACATGCCGAGATGGAATAATTGCACTAATTTTTTCCTTACGATATGCTAAAAATGCTGTTATATGATTGACCAATGACCAGGTAAGCTATCTCTTTTGTTCGTCAACAGGTAGTCGTTCAGCAAGCTTCATATTCCTTTCTGCGAAAGCCAATTCGTTTCTGTTGGAGGTCAAAATCCAACTTACAGATAACAGAAATGATCGATTCGTAGTTGAGCCTTGGCTCAAAAAAGTAATATACGCTTAAGTTGTCATTACTGCATGAACATAGATTTTTACGAACAAAGTATGTCTTACTTTTTTGTCGAAAAACAAGGAGCTGTTAGCATGACAATAAATTTATTAACAGAAGTTTTAGAAATCAATGCAAGTCCAGAACTAGGAACACCATCTAAATTCAATAAAACCAGTACTGGCAAACATACTTATGATATCCCTTTTGCACTCAAACCATCCCAACAAATTTTAGCTGCTCTGGGAAATCCAAATAAATTGCCTAAACCACCTTATTTGACTCAAATTAAAGGTAGCAACATTCCACAAGGTAGCAATATTGAAATCAAAAGTTTTGATCCGGCAATATCTGGAAAAATTACCCTTACGTGGGGGGCGTTTTACACGATTAATGAACAGCGCCAAGATCTATGTGAATACAGACATACTGCCAACAGGAAATTATAAAAAGATTATCCACAGTAATCAGATGGCTCAAAAAGGATTTGCGGAAATATACAATAATCTTGCCGTAGGAGTATGCCACGCCCAGGAAATTGATTTATTAGTTGACTCAATAGTTAGCAAAGACGGAGTAGCTCTAACCTCTCCTCTTAAAGAGAACAAAATCATTAATGAAAAAGACCCTGCGCTTTTATTACTTACTAGCCCACAATTGGATTTAAACCCTCAGTATCCTAACACAAAAAAATTTAAAGAAGAGCAAGTAAAATATATTACCGGCATGTACCTCAACCTTTTTCAGGCAGCAGTAAGCGAAGGACGCCATTATATCGTTATGCCTGCAGCGGGCTTAGGTCGTCATGGAGGGAATCCTGTAGTTTATTTCGCAGCGCTCATGAATGCAGCTAAAAAATACCCGACCCTCAATATTATTTATCATGCTGGTGATTACGAGAAAGCGTTTGATGAAGCCTTAACCTCTGCGAGTAATCCTGGAAATATTGCACGCACCACTAAAGATATCATTTTTGTTGCTGCACATTTATTAAGTAAAGGCAAAGCTTGTGCCATTCACAATCCTTCAACCAGTGACTCCATCTATGGTTTAAGTGATGTTGGTGAACATTGGCAAACCAGTAAAAAAACGCCCTTCGGCTCTGATCCTGGAAAAACATTGCAAGCCTACGTGGGTACAGTCACTACTGCACCTTTAGGCAGTTATGGGATTAATTATTACGCTTACAAAAATATCACCGAAAATCAGCTTATTGCAGATACTACGCCATCAGAAGAATCGATAAAAGTGCAAACCGCGAAGAGCGACTCTTCTTCTGAATATAATTCACCTCTTGCTACACCTGCGGCCTCTCCTTTTGCATCCCAAACTCCTGCGTCTCAATCAGTAGTTGAACCACAGCAAGAACCAAAAGATAACTATCTTCCAACCCCCATGATGTCTAATAGCTCATCAGGCTCCAAGAAGAGTGGGCAGTTCTTTCCTCCTCAATCAGAACCCTCTATGCCAGCCCCAATATATACAGCGCCTGCTAAAAACGAAGGGCTCAAATCAAGTTTCAATGATAACCAACTTGAGGCAATTCACCACCTCGTCGAACATTTGCTTAAGGAGTTCCGTAATGATTGGTCTCATTTCAATAACGAGGCGAAAAAAAACGAAATTAATATCCTTAGCGCTCTTCTCTATAATTCATACCAGATGAGTGCAAATGAAGCCATTGCAGTAATTAGAACGAAGCATCCTGAACTTGCTGAAACACAAAAAAGCATCCGTATTAATGTGTTATTAAATAAGCTGGATAAGCAAGAAAAATTTCAATCCTGTTTTAGTGATGAGCAACTGGATGAAGTGAATCAATTGATTAATCGCCTGAACAAAGAAATTCGCAGTAGCTGGCCCTATCCTAATAAGGAACTGAAAAAAATGAAAGTGGAGGGTCTCAAGGCTTTAATCGATAATTCTTACATTATGGATGTAACTCAAGCGATTGCGACAACCAAGCAAAGCCATCCAAGGCTGACTGAAGGACAACGAAGTACTCGTGTTGCAGATTTAATAACTCAACTAGAGAGCGAAGCAATACACCTCTCAGCTGCGATAGCGTAACTCAATACAAATTCGTAATATCGGCGAAGCCGATATTACGCCATCGCCATTAGTACTGTACCAATTCTCGTAGCACTACGGTGGCATAAGAACCTGCTGGCAGGATAAAAGACAGCTGAACTTCATTATCTTTTATCTCCCAATCTAATTGCTCAACATGCAAAATGTTAGCACGCCATGCTTCGGTTAATCCGCAATGCTCTAATCCTTCAATCCAGGCCTGCCATGTCTGATATACCTCACTAATTATTTTCAATGCGGTGCCTTGCACTTTATTTTTACTTTTACCAGGTAAAGGACTCGCTGGTGAAATATCGTGCTTCTGGATTCGTTGCATTAAATCCTCTAATTCGCTATCAGCTACAAAAAAGCTATTGGAACCGCTAAGCTGCATCACATCGCCAACAAGCGGGATATTCCAATTATTTTGTTTCACTCGTTGCGCTAAAATTAAATTAAAAATCCAGGAACGAGCCGCTGAACAATACATTCCTTTAAGAAATCTATCCCTCACCTTACGATTCTGAACCAGCATTTCTTCTGCTTTAATCAAATTGCTTCCATTACGACCAAAACGTTGCTCCCCAAAATAGTTAGGCACTCCAAATAGTTTTATTTGCTCAATACGCTGATTTAAAGCGTCAGGATGAGTAACATCTCGTAAGCGAATAACAAAATGATTACCGCTTAAAAAACCTGGTTTTAATTTTTTATGATGGCGTGTACATTCTAAAACTCGCCATCCGGGTGCACTAAAATGCTCTATGCCTGGAATATCTTCACCAGGTACATGAATACTGAGCCATTGTGTTGTTAAAGCTTGACGATCTTTTAAACCCGCATAACTAATCCATTTAACTGATTTGTTAATCATTGTTGCCAAAGATTTAACGACTTCTTCTGTGTTTAGCCCTTTTTTTTCAATTTTTATCAGCAAATGTTCACCTTGACCACTAAACGGTTGATCAAAAAATTCATTTACTTGAAAATCCTCGGGGGTTTCTTTAAATACAGCTGTTGATAGCGGCAAACCGTAAGCCCGTTCCCAATCTAATGAATACATACTAACTACCTATGAAAGATATAAAAAATTACATGAAATCAATGATTTTAAGATGCATAATGGCAAAATTACTCGTAAAATCTTTGTAAACATCATAAAAAATGGGTAGATTACATTGAAATCAATTCATACGCCAATACGTAAAGCAGTATTTCCTGTTGCTGGATTAGGGACTCGATTTTTACCTGCTACCAAGGCAGCGCCTAAAGAAATGCTTTCTGTTGTCAATAAACCCTTGATTCAATATGCGGTTGAAGAAGCTTATGCTGCTGGCATCAGGCAAATGATTTTTGTAACTTGCCATAACAAAAGGGCCATTGAAGATCACTTTGACTTATCCTATCAGTTAGAAAATGAACTAATACTCCAAAATAAACAAGAGCTTTTAGCAATTGTTCAATCCGTAAAGCCAGAAGATATGGAATGCTTCTTTGTACGCCAACCTAAAACACTAGGATTAGGCCATGCTGTTTTATGCGCTGAAAAAATTGTAGGTGAAGAAGCTTTCGCTATTATTTTAGCTGATGATTTAATGATCGGTGAAAAACCTATCCTCCAGCAAATGACAGAACTTTATGAGAAATATGGTTTTAGCATTATTGCTACAGAACATGTACCTTTAGAATTAACTGAACAATACGGTATTATTGAGGGTCATCCGTGGGAAAAAAACCTTTTAAAAATATCCAACCTGGTAGAAAAACCTCTACCCCATCTAGCCGCCTCTAACAATGCGGTGGTTGGCAGATACATCCTCACTCATCATATCTTTGAACAAATCAGATCATTACCTCGACAGGAAAATAAAGAGATTCAACTAACTGATGCGATCAACAATTTGCTGAAACAAGAAACAATTCTAGCTTACAACTATAGCGGAAAGCGTTATGATTGCGGTAGCGTATTAGGCTTTTTAAAAGCCAATGTTGATTTAGGTAAAATACATCCTACTGAAGGGGAAAGTTTTACCCAATGGATTTTATCAGAGCATAACAATTTATAGGGAGTAAATATGAATTACCCAATGGGCATGAGTTCATGGAAAAAACTACAAAGTCATGCAAACAGTTTTGTGAAATCATCAGCCAACACCAACTACGTAGTATCCAATGAGCACATCACTCTTGATTTCAATGGCCAACTTATTAATAACTCTATTTTCCAAACATTGCTAGAGCTTGCTCATGAAAGCAACTTGTCTGAACAAATCAATGCTTTACTCAATGGCCATCCAATTAATAATACTGAAAATCGCCCTGCTTTACACACAGCATTACGTGCGCCTGCCCATGAAATAATTCAGGTGAATGAACGAAATGTAGTGACTGATGTGGTTGCAGTTCGCCAAAAAATGAAAGAAATTTCCAATAAAATTCGCAATGGCGAATGGTTAGGCTATACCGGAAAGCCAATTACGGATATAGTCAACTTAGGAATCGGCGGTTCCATGCTAGGCCCATTTTTTTGTGTTGACGCGTTAGGAGATTATGCGACTAATCAATTAAAATATCATTTCGTTTCTGAAATTGATCCTAATTCTTTTTCTCGCCTTAGCGCCAAATTGAATCCGGAAACGACCCTCTTTATTATCTCCTCCAAGTCTTTTACCACACCAGAAACACTAGACAATATGCAAAAAGCTTTTGCATGGGTTAACCAAAAAGAACATTTGGATAAACATTTTATTGCAGTCACTGCGAATGTGGAAAAAGCCAAGGAGTATGGCTTTAATCATATCCTACCAATTTGGGATTGGGTTGGCGGACGCTACTCATCTTGCTCTTCCATTAATTTAATTACCTGCATCGCCATTGGGTTTGAACAATTCTCAGCCCTTTTAGATGGTGCTAATCAGATGGATCAGCATTTTCGCAATACCGAATTTTCGCAAAACCTGCCTGTTCTTTTAGCCTTGTTAGGAATTTGGAATATTAACTTCTTAAATAAAAGTAATTTATTAGTTTTGACTTATTCAGAAGACCTGGAATATTTTGTCCCCTATCTGCAACAATTAGATATGGAAAGCAACGGTAAATCCATTAATAAAGAAGGGCGACGAATTGATTATCATACAGGACCTATTATTTGGGGAGGCCCAGGAAACCAAGCCCAACATAGTTATTATCAATTACTATGCCAAGGAACCCATCGTATTGCGGCTGATTTGATTAGTGTAAAAACTTTTGATAGCGAGGCAATTAATAAAATGTGCCTGGGACATCGCAAAGTATTAATCGATGGTGTTGCCAATGAGGATAATCCTCATAGTTATATTCCAGGCGAAATATCACTAAATCACCTTTCTTTAGCTGATTTAACGCCTAAAACACTAGGGGCTTTAATTTCCTTATATGAGCACAAGGTCTTTGTTCAAGGAATTATTTGGAACATTAATTCATTTGATCAACCCGGGGTTGAGAGCGCTAAAAAAATATTTAAAGCCTATGCATAAATAGTTGGCTCTTAGGAGCCAACCTTTCGTAAAGTGTACAAAAATGAACAAGTTTATTTCTATTATTGGCGCAGGACATCTTGGCGGCGCCTTACTTCATGGCCTTACAAAAAAAGGGTACTCAACCAAAAATCTCATGGTGAGTAATCGTAATCAAGCGAAATTAAACCATTTGGTTCAGGCGCTTGATATTATTCCAGCATCAACTAATAGTGAGGCAGTAGAAACCGCCGACATCCTGATTCTGGCAGTAAAACCACAGATTATGGAAACAGTTTGTCGGGAAATAAGCCCTACTGTGCGTGAAAAACGCCCCTTAATTATTTCACTGGCAGGAGTAACTGAGATCCATAACATTGCATCGTGGTTAGAGACAGACGATGTTCCTATTCTGCGCGCCATGACTAATACCCCCATAGAATTTTGTAAAGGGTGTACTGCTTTGTTCGCAAATTCTCTAGTAACACCAAAAGATAAGATAATTGTTGAGGAAATTTTTAAATTAGTTGGTTCAATTTTTTGGCTAGACAAAGAACAATTACTTGATCCACTCACTGCAGCAATTGGCAGTGCTCCTGCGTATGTTTTATTATTTATGGAAGCATTACAGCAAGCAGCTATGAGTCAAGGTATTCCAGAAGAAGTAGCTGAGAAAATTACCTATGATGTGATTGCTGGAACAGTA